>NZ_JBQKJR010000041.1:0-28560 GCF_052117165.1 Agathobaculum sp. LCP25S3_E8 | reverse complement strand
TGGTTGTGGAAGGAGAAGTCTTCTCCATTCATGTTTGTACTTTTTTGGCCTTTATACGCCAGAAACCCGGCTTATGCCTGACGCATAGGCCGGGTTTCTCGACAGACTGAAGCGGGTATCCTATGGATACCCGCCCAATGACTCACAGGATGATGCAAATCAACCCGCCTGCGCTTTCGTTAATGATTTTTTCCAGCGTTTCTCTGATTTTCCCACGAGCATCGTCCGGCATCCGGCTCAACTTATGGGATAACTCCTCCCGCACCAATTCATTGAGAGACTTGCCGAAAATATTGGTGTCCCATATTTTTTCCGGCTGCTCTTCAAATTCACTAAGCAGATAATGCACCAACTCTTCCGACTGCTTTTCTGTTCCCACAATGGGATTGACCTCTGCTTTGATGTTGGCTCGCATCAGATGAATCGACGGCGCCGACGCACGCAGCCGCACGCCATACCGGCCACCCTGACGGACAATTTCCGGCGCTTCCAGCGTCAATTCGTCTACCGACGGCATCACTACGCCGTAACCGGTCTGATAAACCTGATCCAGCGCGCCGTGCAGTCGTTCATACTTGCGTTTGATCTCTGCAAAATCACTGAGCACGGAAATCAGGTCCGCTGCATCCTGAATATGAATCTTGGTTTGCTGTCCGACAATCTCATAAAAGACTTGTTCCGGAATTTCAATGCTGATGCTGGCTTTGCCGCTGCCCAGCGCCATCTGATCAACATGCACCCGTCCGACGTATTCATTCTCTCCAATACGGTCGCATATTGTTCGAATGTCGCGCATTTTCTCTCCGCCCTGCGCAGCAGAACGAACAGATTGGTAGATGCTCTGACGAACGGCATGCTGCGACGGCAGTGCACCGATATAGCGTGGCAGCGTAAATGCGATTTCGCACACCGGAAATTCATATAATACGCGCTGCATGATATCCGCAATATCATTTTCGTCCAGTTCCAGGCAATTAACTGCCAACGGTTCTACCTGATACTGACTCCGTAATGCATCGCAAACCGCTTTTGCGTGTTCTCCCTCTGGTTCCGCTGAATTGACCAGCACGAGGAACGGTTTGCCAAGCGCGCGCAATTCTTCAATGACACGCTGCTCCGCTGGGACATAGTTTTCCCGCGGAATTTCGGTAAAGCTACCGTCGGTTGTCACCACGAGGCCGATGGTAGAATGCTCTCCGATAACTTTATTGGTGCCGGTTTCCGCAGCCTCTGCGAGCGTCATTGGTTCCTCCCGCCAAGGGGTAGAAACCATACGCGGCATATCATCCTCCATGCCGCCAAGCGCGCCATCGACCAAATAACCGACACAATCCACCAAACGAATCCGGCACATGCCGCCGTCCGGCAACGCAATTTCTGCCGCTTCCTCCGGGACGAACTTGGGTTCTGCGGTCATAATGGTCCGCCCTGCTCCGGATTGCGGCAGCTCATCCCGTGCCCGCTCCCGTTTATACATATTATCCATACCAGGCAGCACCATGGTTTCCATAAAGCGCTTGATCAGCGTGGATTTACCGGTGCGCACCGGCCCGACTACACCGATATAAATATCGCCGCCGGTACGCGCGCTGATCTGATTATAGATTTGATGATCCAAAATTTCCCCGCCTTTCATACCTGCATGGGTATCAGCAATACCATATGAGAAACACCAGTAGCGTCCGCCGGTAAGTCATTGACGCGCCGGATTTCTTCCATGGTCGTGCCGCAATCCTTTGCAATTTCCCATAGCTGCTGCTCCTCTTGAACATAACGAAGCAACAAGGTTGCATCTGCTGTTTTCTTCTGTGCTTCTCCCTCTTCCAGCGATGTAATATGCCGAAATGCAACCCGTTCCTCTGCGGTTGCCATACCGGATGCTGTTACATTACACAGAACCCCGGTTTCTCCGGCTGCAGAAGCCCGTATGGCCAGTGAAATGTCGGACAATTCCCCCGCAACAAGGCATGGCATGGTCATCGGCACCAATCGGTCCACTGCATATAATTGCTGCTCATCACTCAGATAAAGCACTTGTATTGCTGCGGTAATCTGCAAATCACCTTTTGCGCTGTGCTTTGCGCTGCAGCAAACTGCCTGTGCCGAAACAATATGCGCAGCATGCTGCGCGGTTTGAAGGGTTTCCGAAGCCTCCGCTGTAAAAGCGACGGAAGGCGGCATAGAATGCAGCAGTGTTTTTTCTTCGCTCATCTGCAGCGTTCGTCCCGGCAGATAGAGATCTTTAATCCTGCACAGCGTTTTTGTGCGCCGAACGGTAATCAGCGCGGTAACAGATACAGTATAGGAAAGCAGGCCGTCCGGTTCGATACGGCTGTCAATCTCACGTACCGCAAGCTGTGCGCAAACGGCATCCTGCTCTTCGACCTCCGGCATTTCCAAAATCTGCGTAAACGGCGTCGTATTGGACAAAATACGCGCAACGTCATCTTCCTGCATGGCAAGGCACTGGATTTCGGCCTCCCCTTTCAAAACGATTTTTCCGCGCATCGCCCGACACTCTGACGTTCTTAATGTACAGTTGGTGTGCAGAATCGACAAGCCGTCCGCATCCTGCATCGACACATCATCCAACACGGTAATCGGATAGGCGCGCACCTGTTCGGTTAGCGTTACCGTCTGCATCTCACTGAGCAGCTCAACCTGTTTTTCCTGCGTTCCCTCGGTGATTTCACACTGCGTTTGGCAATAGCCTTCAATAAAAAAGCAGAGCTGCACTTTTACATTCAGCTTGCGGCTGTTCACCACTACCACGTCTACCGTTGCAACCTGACATCTCACAATACAGACGGTTTCCGCGTCAATCCCGTCGCATTCTTCGATATGCGCAAAACTGACCGGAACCGACAGGCGGCGAAGTCCTCCCCCTTTTTCCGGTTCATACAATACAACGACCTGTACCATACCGGATGCAAGCAGTCTGCCGCTTTGCGGTGTTTGATCCCGTACCGCCGCCGTGCCATATGCACAGACAATCCGGCCAATATCCGGAAAGGTATCCGGTACGATCGAATCGGCTGTTTCACTACAGGTTGATATTCGCGCAAGCCGCTTATCATAGTACTGGATGCTTGTTTGATTTAGTTCCATTGGTGCTGTCTCCTCCTTTTCACTGCGCTCCTATCTAACAATATGTCCTCCTGCAGTGAAATATGAGAATAATCAAGGAAATGGGTGACGCCTGCAACGATTTGCTTTTCCATCCGCGTTCTCTGCTGCTGCTCTCTGGTATGTCAATTGTAATTGCTGCGCTAGATTGAAAAAACCCGGTTCAGTTTCATACTGAACCGGGCTTTCGACATGATGGTACTATTTCTATTGATACGAATCGCAGCATGCAATGAACATTTTTCGCTTAGAGAAGCATCTCCAGCGGCGCATCACAATACGGGCAACGTTCTCCCACTTTCCCTTCCAACGGCAGATAGGATTCGGTTTTAGTGATACACTTATGATTTGAGCACTTGACACCGTGCGAACCGATATCCTGATGGCCTGCGCGGATGAACGGTAGCTTGGATAATGTCAGCAGCAGCGCCATACGTCCAAACATACCAAACCGCGCCTGCCGGAAATAAACAGCACGCGGATCATCATCCACGTCCTGCGCAATTTCATCCACGCGCGGCAGCGGATGCAGCACCAGCATATCCTTTTTAGCGCGCTTCAGTTTTTCCGCTGTCAGTTGGTAATTTCCTTCCAAATTTTGATATTCCTGCGCAGTGACAAACCGTTCCCGCTGGATTCGCGTCATGTACAGCACATCCAGTTCGGGCAGCGCCTCATCAATGCTCTTCACTTCGCAATACGGCATATTATGCTCTTTTAGGAACTGAATCATATAATCCGGCAGACCCAGCACATCCGGCGCAATCAAATAAATTTGCACATTATGATATCGCTCAAGAAAATGCAGCAGAGAGTGTACGGTACGTCCGTACTTCAAATCGCCGCACAAGCCAATTTTCATATCGTCCGCCGAACCGCGCATGCGCAATATGGTGACCATATCCGTCAGCGTCTGAGTCGGATGCAAATGGCCGCCGTCACCTGCGTTGATAACCGGCACAGAAGAATACATGGATGCTGCTTTTGCTGCGCCCTCGCGCGGATTGCGCATGACAATCATATCCGCATAGCTGGAAACCATATTGATGGTATCCTTCAAGGTCTCTCCTTTTGTCGTCGACGAGGAACCCGGATCAGAAAAGCCGACCACGCTGCCGCCCAAACGCATCATCGCGGTGGAAAATGACAGATTGGTTCGGGTGGAGGGTTCATAAAACAGGCTGCCCAACACCTTGCCGCGGCAGGCATCCGTATAACCCTCGGGGCGGTCAATAATATTCGTGGTCAGCTTATATAGGTCGGAAAATTCTTTTTCCGTCAAATCACACAAATCAATGATATGGCGCATTTGGATGATCCATCCCCTTTTCTTTCTTTTCTTCGTTTATCATACCACAGGAAAAAAAGAAAGAAAAGATTTATTTCCGCATTGCTTCGATTGGGTCAAGCCGCGCCGCGCGTACAGCCGGCAACAGGCCGGCGATGACGCCACAGAAAAGGCATACCGCGAAAAGTCCAATTATCATACGCCAATCCGGTAAAAGCGCAATCATGCCGAAAAGCACAGCCAGCACAATTCCCATACCACATAATCCCCCCAGCGCACACAGCAGCGCGGATTGCAGCAGAAAAATGCGGCGGATATCCCGCGTTTGCGCACCAAGCGCGAGCAGAATTCCGATTTCCCCTGTTTTTTCATATGCCGCCGCCAGCATGCTGCAAAGTACGCCAATCAGCGCGACACAAAGTGTAATTGCTCCGACCACAGCAAACAGCACTACACCAAGACCTGCCAGCCGATTCACGGTATCCACCATGCTCGACATGTTTTGCACCCGAACCGTTCCATCCACTTGACCGTATCCGGTCAGATATCGTGAAATCTGCGCACTGACAGCGGACAAATTCGCATCCGCTGTACATTGCACAAAAACCTGATCTGCATTTTCCTGCGGTGTTGCCAGACAAGCATACGGAATATATACCAAATGCGGCGCAAAGGAAGAAGCGAGCGAACCTAACGCGCTGGTTTGCGCTTTTACCACTCCGCACACGGTGAAATTTTGATCTCGCCCGTCAAAACGGACCCGAATGGTGCGACCGACAATATTATCTCGTCCGTACAGGGCATGTGCCAGTTCATCCCCGACCACTGCGACCGGCTTTGCGCTATCCGCCTGCTGTGCGCCAAGCAAGGAACCCGCGATCAGTTCGAGTTGCATCACTTCCCCCAGTCGTTCATCCGCGCCTAGAAAGAGTACATCTTCACTGGCATGTCCGGCTCGGACATTACCAGACTTTGCCTTAATTGGCATAACGCTGTCAATCTCCGCCACTGCCTGTTCCATTCGGTCGGCAAGCTCTGATGATAGCGGATTCCCTGCGCCATGGTCCTCCAGATATACCGTCAGTCCGCTGACACCGAGGGTTTTAAGCCCTTCGCTCACTTTTTCCTGCCCCAGCAGACCAATTGCTGCAATCAGCAGCAGTGCCCCGGTACCAACGGCAACGGACAGTGCACACAGGATGGTGCGCAACGGATTTTCACGCAAATTGCCCACGGCTAGTCGAAGCAAGTCGGAAAATCTCATGCCATCACCTCGACTAAATCACCATCCTCAAGCGAATCCGGCGGCGACAAAATCACCACTGCATTCGCATCCACTCCTTCACAGATTTCTGTCACTGATTCCAGGATATACCCCGTTGTCACAGCCCGCTGGACCGCTCTATTCCCTTCTACACAAAACACATACTCCTGTTCCCCGCGCTGGCAAATTGCCTCCATCGGCACCGCAATTGCATCCGGGTGGTAATCAGTAAAAATTTTCACCGTAGCCGAATACCCCGGACGCAGCCCCTCCACGTTTCCCGTCAAGTCCAATACCGCCTCGACTGTTGCTTCCCCGCTTTCCCCCGTCAGGCTGACTGCACGCGCTGCGACAGGCGACAGGCTTTTAACCTCCGCGCCAAAGACAGCGTCCTCCAAGGCTGAGACTGTCACATTGGCGCGCTGACCGCTCTCCAGTTGTCCCGCATAAATCTCCGGAGATTGCGCACGCACTTGCAAACAATCCAAATCGGATATCCTGATGCACGGCACGTCTGCGAAAATACTTTCCCCCGCCTCCGGCATATCCAAAACCGTTCCTGAAATCGGTGCACGCAGCACCATATCTTCTTCCGCCTGCACAGACTGTGCTTCTCCACTCGCCATTGCATTCCAGACGGACTGTATTCTGTCCTGTAACAGCAAGTTGGTTTGGCTGGCCGGCGTCAATGTGCAGAGGATGGTTCCCTGCTCCACGTTTTCACCAACCGACGTATAGACGGCCGTGACTACCGCGTCGGTTGCCGGCACTACCACCGTGCTGTCAGCTGCCTCAATCGTGCCAGAAACGGTAATGCTATTATAAATATCCTGCACCGTAGCCAAACCGGTCCGCACAGCCACTGTCTCCGGCGCCTGCTGTCTCCACGACCAAAAGGTCAATGCACACAATACAACTGCTGTTGCGCTCAACACCATCCGCGCCTTTTTTTCCACAAAAAACCGACCTCCCGCCGCAAGACTGTCATTAGTCTGCGACAGAACAGCCGGTTTTACACATGCAAAAACTGGTTTTCCCTCACAATACCGCACGAAACGCATCTGCGACCGTTTTTGCACGCACAATATTCATTTTTTTCGTCAATTCCTCATCAATCTCCTGCATCGGCATAACGCAAGTGTGGAACCCCAGCCGATATGCCTCGTTGATGCGCTGCGCGGCGTTGGAAACCGCACGCAGTTCTCCCGTCAGGCCTATCTCACCGAAGCTCATTACGCCTTCCGGAAGCGGCTTATCCCGAAAGCTGGACGCAATCGATAGTACCATCGGCAGGTCCACCGCTGGTTCCTCCAGCCGCATGCCGCCTACCACATTGACATACACATCCGAGGACGAGAGAAACAGTCCGCAGCGCTTTTCCAGAATGGCAAGCAGCAGCACCATACGGTTATAGTCTACGCCCGCCGCAGTGCGGCGCGGTACGCCGAATTGTGTTTTCGCTGCCAACGCCTGCACTTCCGCCAACAGCGGACGGCTGCCTTCCATCACGCAGGCAATGCAGTTTCCGGAAGCGCCTTGCGGGTGTCCGGCCAGCATAGCGGCAGAGGGGTTTTGCACCTCCAACAGACCGTGGTCGCTCATTTCAAATACGCCGATTTCATTGGTGGAACCGTAACGATTTTTCGCTGCGCGCAGGCACCGGAACGGCCCCGTGGTTTCTCCCTCAAAGTACAGCACACAATCGACCATATGCTCCAAAATTTTCGGTCCCGCCAGTGTGCCCTCCTTATTGACATGACCAACAATGAAAATGGTTACATTTTTGTTTTTGGCATACTGCATCAGGCTCATGGCGCACTCTTTGATCTGCGTCGTACCGCCCGGCGCTGCCGTCAAATCGCGTTTGTAAACCGTTTGGATGGAATCCACAATCAGAATATCAGGCGCCATTTGCTCGGTTTCCGCAATAATTTGCTCCATGTCGGTTTCCGAAAGAATGTACAAATCGGGCGACGAGATATGCAGCCGCGCCGCCCGCAGTTTAATCTGTCGAAGGGATTCCTCGCCGGACACATACAAAACACGTGCAGATTTGCACATCTCCTGACACATTTGCAATAGCAATGTGGATTTGCCGATACCCGGTTCGCCGCCCACCAAAACAAAGGAACCGTGTACGGCACCACCACCCAGCACTCGATCCAATTCTCCTATGCCGGAGTGAAACCGGCTTTCGTCACCGCTATCAATATCCTTGAGCAGCGTAGGACGCGACACGCCACGCTGAAATGTATCCGTGCCGCGCGCCGCGGATTCCGGCTTCACTTTAAATTCGCTCATGGTATTCCACGCTCCGCAGGAAGGGCATTTGCCGAACCATTTTGGGCTTTCATAACCACAGTCACTGCAAAGATATACGGTTTTCTGTTTCATATTTCCTCCGTTAAACGCCGCTTTCGTACCGAAGATATCCGGTTACAATACTTGCGGCCAGCTTTTTATGATATTCCGGGTTCCCGAGAAGCGCTTCTTCTGCAGGATTGGATAAAAAACCACATTCCACGATCACAGCCGGACAATCCAGCACTTTCATTAGATAAATGCTCTGGTCAGCCGGTTTGGCCTGCCGCTTGTTGGTTGGGTCACAGCCTGTGATCAACGCATCCTGTAAAAGCTCCGCCAGCGCACATCCGCCTGCATGATTGGTAGAATAAAAAACCTGTGCACCGTGATACTGTGCATCGCTGAACTTATTCAAATGAATACTGAGAAAGACAGGATTTGCTGTCTGCTCCACCACTTGCTGACGCGCTTTGATATCAGAAACTTTGTTCTCCCGCACGGGACGAGAAGCGTTGTAATCCAATGCGTTCGTGTCCTCGCGCGTCATCACCGTCTGCACGCCAAAAAACGATGCCAGCAGCTGCACGCGCTTTGCAATACTCAAATTGATATCCTGTTCGGTTGTTCCATTTGAACCAATTGCGCCGCCGTCAAACCCGCCGTGCCCGGCATCAATCACCAACGTGCGCGCTGTATGATTCTGCGCAATTGCCTGAACCACCTGCTCCCCTGTTGTCCATGCCACCAAAACAGCGAACACCAGCAACACGCAGCCCAACACATATTTTTTCCATCGTTGTCCCACTGCGCACACCTCCGTTATGACAAGGTATGCGCATTCTCTGTCCATTATAATTGACATTACCACAGTACGCAATAATTTCGTTGTTGCTTCCATAAAATTATGATATGATAGTGTCATCAAACTGGAGGAATGAAAAATGCATGAGACTTCAAAACTGCTGGCTGTCATCGACTATCAAAATGATTTTGTGACCGGCTCACTGGGATTCGAGGGTGCAGCAGCCATTGATAACGGTATTGCTCATTTGGTACAGACCTATCTTGCCCAAGGCGACCATGTTCTGTTCACTTACGATACCCATGATGACTACTATCTCGAAACGCGGGAAGGACGTGCTTTGCCTATACCGCACTGCAATCCCAAGGAAACCGGCTGGCGGTTATATGGAAAGACACAGGAAATTTGCTGTGAAACCTGTGCCAATCATCAAATTCACACGGTTTGTAAAAACACTTTTGGCATGCCCCCTGCCGACCTCTCTGCCTTGGGACAAGAATTGCCCAACCTGCGCGATATTTTGGTGGTAGGCGTTGTTACCAATATGTGCGTAATTTCCAACGCCATTCTAATGCAAGCACAATGGCCGGAAGCGCAAATCACGGTCGATGCTGGTCTGTGCCGTAGTTTTGATCCCGTACTCCATGATAAAGCGCTGGACGTCATGCAAGGCCTTCAAATGAATATTATCAACCGATAAGTTATTTTGACCATGCTGTAGATGAATTCAGTTTATAATCATAAATTTGATAAAATATTTGACATATCCCATCTTGACATAACCACAGTTTATTTGGTATAGTTATTAAGTTAGCATGGTTACTACAAAAATGTGATCCAACTTTGTTTTTATTGCGTAAACATGCTAACTTAATATTTTGATATAGTAAGGCTGCCCCCTTTCTATTTTGGGGAGCATGCAAGTTTTGTCCATGAGAGAAAAACTGCAATCCCGCAACCCACCGGGATGCTACCAGAAGCGGGAAGCTTTTCAGCAAAGCATTTAGCAGAAAAACACTCTTGACTACCGCTCATACAATTCTATAACCGGGTGTAGCGCAGTTGGTAGCGCGCCTGCTTTGGGAGCAGGATGCCGCAGGTTCGAATCCTGTCACTCGGACCATGCGGAGTGTCCTTATAGGATCTGAGTATCCTACAAAGGACACTCCGCATTTTTTATTGTCAAAATTGGGGCAGCGCCGTTTTCATCGAACAGCAGCCGATCCCGGATGCACAGGAGCTTTACCTTGTGCCGGGTGAGCAGGTCAATGTAGCTTTGGGTCATGCCCCACTCCCGGCCTATCCGGGTCAGGCTATGGACTATCACCACATCCACCCTGCCAGCAACAACGGCCTCGGTCACTTTCTGGAGCGCCGGGCGGTCTAATGTGAGCCCGCTGCCGTATTCGTCCGCAGCGCCGATGATGGTATATCCCGCCTGCTTTGCGTAGAGCTGGAGCAGAAACCGCTGGTGTTCCAATGCAAAAGAATCTTCATGGGCGACACGGCAATAGAGAAATGCTCTCATATCCCACACCACCTTTACACCGCCGGGGCGTAGCTTAATGCTACGCCTTTTCTCGTTTCCAGCAGAATATCCCGCTCGGGGATTTTCCGGCGATCCGGCACCTCAAAGGCCCCGATGCAGTTGTAGTGGATCGTCACCCGCTGATTGGTAACACCGTCCTCCTTGACCGCAGGATAGACCTCGATATACTCAATGAGTTCGGCAACCATGCGCTTGGTGATGGCAGTAGCGTCGGTGTAGCGCCGCACCGTTTCCAAGAAGGTGTCCACATCCATCCGCTTATCTTCCAGCTTTTTCAGCTCCAGCCGCAGCGCCTTGATTTTCTTGGCGTTTTCGCCCTGCTCCTGCTCATACCGTTTGGACATTTTGGCAAACCGGGCATCGTCGATCTTGCCGGACACATTGTCCTCATAGAGCCGTTCAAAGAGCATATCCAGCTCCCCGTCCCGGGCCAGCAGCCCATCCAGCTCCCGCTTCTTGCGTACCCGGTCATTTTCCGCTACCTTGGCGGAACGGCCCACCATCGCCTTGATAAAGTCGTTTTCGTATTCGTTAGCGAAGCAGGCCAGCCGGTGTACCTCGTAGAGCACGACCTGCTCCAAGAAGTCCAGCCGTATATAGTGGGTAGACGAGCACTTGCGGAGCCCGGAATTGTGGTTCTGGCAGCTAAAGAATTTAATATCGTGGTTGCCCTGGTTAAAATGGAAATTCAAATTGCCACCGCACTCCGGGCATTTCAGATAGCCGGAAAAGACGCTGGGCTCTTGGGTAACGGTGGGGCGCTTGCGCCGTGTCCCGGCTTTTAACGCCTGTACCTTTTCCCAAGTTGGCCGATCAATGATAGGCTCATGGACATTGAGGAAGATGGCCCGGTTCTCCTCCGGGTTCTCAATCCGGCGCTTCATTTTATAGGATTTGGAATAGCTTTTGAAGTTGATGACATCACCGCAGTATTCCTGCGTGGTCAAAATCTTCTTGATTGTGGTGTGTCCCCATTTTGTGGGCTCCACGGTGCTTTTGGAGCCGCCCCTGCTTGTCCCCCTGCTGCGCCAGTAGTAGGTCGGGTTGACAATCCCATCTACACCGAGAGCAGCGGCAGTTTCAGCCAACCCGTACCCGTCCAGCGCCATGCGGTAGATACGGCGTACCACCTCGGCGGCCTCCGGGTCAATCACCCAAAACCGGGGATCGTCCGGGTTCTTTATGTAGCCGTAGGGCGGCGGCGAAAGCGGAATCCCTGCGTTTCCTTTCATCTTATTGACGATCCGGCGCTTTTTGGAAATGTCCTTGGCGTAGTATTCATTCATAATGTTCTTGAACGGGGTGAAATCGTCCTCTCCCTCGTCGCTGTCCACGCCATCGGAAACGGCCACCAGCCGCACATCATGGAGCGGGAAAAATTCTTCGGTGAGCTTGCCCACCTCAATGTAGTTCCGGCCCAGCCGGGAGAGGTCTTTCACAAACACCGCCGAGATGTACCCGGCCTCGATTGCGGCGATCATCTTTTGAAAGCCGGGGCGCTTCATGGTAGTGCCGGTAATACCGTCATCCACGAAAAAGATAGTGTCCGTGTAGCCCTTGTCCTTAGCGGCCTTTTGAAGTATTTTCTTTTGGAAAGTGATTTGTCAAGGGTGTTTTCTCCACGATATATCACCCTATATCAAAAAGCCAAATAAACATGCCAAAATATCGCTCAATATTACATCGTTCGCAAACATAATAATTGAGGAACCGACAAATTTCTGCTATACTTACTTTTATAACTGATTTTATTTGGATGGAGGATTTTTATGAAAGTCAGCTATAAGAAACTTTGGAAGCTATTGATAGACAAAGATATGAAAAAAAGAGATTTAGAAAGATGTGCTGGAATTAGTCATTATACCATCAACAAATTAAATCATGGTGAAAATGTTACAACCGATATTCTTGGGAAGATTTGCAAGGCATTAGGGTGTACAATGAACGATATTATGGAATTTATTGATGACGATTCTGCACAGTAAAAGCCTATTTTGTAAAAGCATCTCAAATTTTCAATATCTGATTATTCAAAAATATCCTCAAGTATAGGAGATGAAGATATGGCATACCAAAGCGAAGCAGCCCTTGAGCAACAGTTCATAGACCAGCTCAATAAGCAAGGCTATACCAGCGTCTCTATACCAGACTATGACGCACTGGTAGAAAACTTCAAAGCTCAATTTGAAACCTTTAATTCAGCGAAGCTTGACCGCCCCTTGACCGACAAAGAATGGGAGCGTGTAATGAATATCATGCTCGGAAAATCTGTTTTCCAGAGCGCAAAGATCCTTCGAGATAAGTTCGTGTTGGAGCGTGAGGACGGGACGAAGGTGTACCTCTCTTTCTTCGATGCCGACCACACAAAGAACATTTTTCAGGTGACAAATCAGACAACTGTTGTCGGCAAGTATGTCAATCGCTATGATGTGACAATACTCGTCAATGGTCTTCCGCTTATTCAAGTGGAATTGAAACGGCGTGGCATTGACATCCGAGAAGCTGTCAATCAAGTGATGCGCTACAAAAAGCATTCCTACAATGGATTGTACCACTTTATCCAACTTTTTGTAGTGTCCAATGGTGTAGATACAAAGTATTTTGCCAACTCTGACAGAGATATGCTTCATAGCCTCGCCTTCTTCTGGACGGACTTCAATAATGTGCGTATTACCAACTTGAAAGAGTTCTCCATCTCCTTCCTTGCAAGGGATCACATCATAAAGATGCTGACGAGATATACCATCCTTAACGATACGGATAAACTGCTCATGGTGATGCGTCCTTATCAGGTATATGCGGTGGAAGCCCTTGTCCGGCAAGCTACACTTACTAACCGCAATGCCTACGTATGGCATACAACCGGCGCAGGAAAGACACTGACTTCCTTTAAGACGGCACAGATTCTCGCAGCCAACCCCAACATTAAAAAGGTCATCTTCCTCGTTGACCGGAAGGACTTAGACTCTCAAACAACGGAAGAGTTCAACAAGTTCGAGAACGGCTCTGTTGATGCAACTGATCGTACCGATGTCCTTGTAAAACAGATGCAGGATAAAAACCGACAGCTTATCGTTACTACGATGCAGAAAATGGCCAATGCGGTTAAGCGGCCTCAGTATTCAAAGATCATGGACACCTACAAAAATGAAAAGGTTGTCTTCATTATTGATGAGTGTCACCGTAGTCAGTTTGGAGATATGCATAAGGACATCGTTCGGCACTTCCAAAAAGCGCAATTTTTTGGTTTTACCGGCACACCCCGTTTTGAGGTGAACGGAAAGACTGAGGGGAAAATTACGCAGACAACGGAAATGCTGTTCGGAGAATGTGTGCATAATTATCTCATCAAGGACGCTATCTTCGATAATAATGTTCTCGGCTTCCATATTGAGTACATTAAAACAATGGAAGGTGATTTTGACTGGGACGATCCCACAATGGCGGATGCGATTGATGGAGGTGAACTCTATATGTCCGAGGAACGGATGTCTCTGATCGCAAACCATATCGTTCAGAATCACAAGGCAAAAACGAGAAATGGTCAGTACACAGCCATCTTTGCTGTCTCTTCGATTGAAGCTCTGATTAAATACTACGACATCTTCAAGAAGATCAAACATGACCTGAATATTAGCGGTATCTTCTCTTATGGGCAGAATGAAGAGGCTGAGGGTAAAGATGAACATAGTCGGGATGCCCTGGAACGGATCATCAAGGACTATAACGAGAAGTACAGCACAAACTTCTCGACAGATACATTTGCTGCATACCATAAAGATATTTCCGACCGTGTGAAGGGCAAGAAGACAAAGCCCCTTGACATCCTTCTGGTTGTAAATATGTTCCTGACCGGCTTCGACAGCAAGCAGTTGTCCGTTCTCTATGTAGACAAGGACTTGAAATACCACGATCTGCTCCAAGCCTATTCCAGAACAAACCGTGTGGAAAAAGAAACCAAGCCCTTCGGTATTATCATCTGCTATCGAAACTTGAAGAAGAGAACGGATGATGCTCTTACGCTCTTCTCAAAAAGCCACGACACGTCGGGCATTGTCGTTCCCGAATATCCCTACTTTGTAGAGAAATTCAATGAGATGGTTACTCGGTTGAAGCAACTTGCGCAGACACCGGCTGACATCGACACTATGCAGAGTGAGGATGACCAGAAGCTTTTCGTTGAGACCTTCCGTGAGCTTACGAAGTATCTCCAATCTCTGCAAACTTTCATTGAGTTCAGCTTTGACCAGGACTCACTTATCATGACAGAGCAGGAATATCAGGACTATAAGAGTAAATACCTGATGCTCTATGCAAAGCACAAGAAAGATCGAGAAGTTGTCTCTGTTCTGAACGATGTGGACTTCTGCATCGAGCTAATGGAGAGTGACAGGATTAATGTTGCCTATATCATGAACCTCATCCGTAACATCCACTTTGATGATGCTAAACAGAAGGACTATGATATTAAGCACATCAAGGAAGAACTGGGACGAACCGATAATCCGCAGTTGCTTCGCAAGGTTGAGATCCTGCAAGCCTTCTTAGACCGTGTTGTTGTTGGCCTTGAGAGTGCAGACGAAATCGACGCTGCTTACAACGACTTTGAGAATGAGGCAAAGCGTGAGGAAATCGTTGCCTTTGCGCAAACAGAGGAAATCGACCCCGCTATGCTTACTGACTTCATCTCGGAATACGAGTTCTCCGGTACAATGGATGCGGGTAACATTCGTGACCGTATCGAAAAACCGATGCCGCTGTTGAAAAAACGTTCCTTAGTCAATAGGATTGTAGACTTTATCCGGCAGCATACCGAAAAATATCAATAAGGAGAATGTGAAATGGACAACAGTATTCAGGCTCACCAGAAGGAGCTTTGTAACAAACTTTGGGCAATGGCAAACGCTCTCCGGGGCAATATGGAAGCCTACGAGTTTAAGAACTACATCTTAGGCATGATTTTCTACTACTACCTTTCGGATCGCACCGAGAAGTACATGACCAATCTGCTGAAAGATGATAATATCAGCTATGAGGATGCTTGGACTGATGAGGAATATAAGACCGCAGTTGTAGAGGAAGCTCTTCGTGACTTAGGATTTATCATTGAGCCACAATTTCTGTTCCGCAAGATGGTCAAAATGGTTGAAAATCGTTCTTTTGATATTGAATTTTTACAGAAAGCGATTAACTCCCTGATGGAATCTACTCTTGGCAACGATTCGCAGGAGGATTTTGACGGACTGTTCTCCGATATGCAGCTCGATTCTACTAAGTTGGGGCACACAGTTAAGGATAGAAGTGCTGTTATGGCAAAAATCATTGCCTCTTTGGATGAGATCAACTTTAGTGTGGAAGACACGAAGATTGATGTCCTTGGCAATGCCTATGAGTATCTGATTGGGCAGTTCGCAGCAACAGCCGGTAAAAAGGCTGGCGAGTTCTATACTCCTTCCGGGCCTGCTGAACTGCTGTGCCGTTTGGCTTGCCTTGGGCTGACTGATGTTAAGGATGCAGCCGACCCCACTTGTGGCTCTGGCTCTCTTCTGCTTCGCCTCAAGAGCTATGCTAATGTCCGTAACTACTATGGTCAGGAGTTAACTTCCACGACCTACAACCTCGCCCGAATGAACATGATTCTCCGTGGCATTCCTTACCGGAATTTCAATATCTACAACGGAGACACCTTGGAGCATGACTACTTTGGTGACATGAAATTCCGTGTTCAGGTTGCAAATCCCCCGTATTCTGCTAAGTGGTCTGGCGATCTGAGCTTTATGGAAGATCCCCGTTTTAATGAGTACGGCAAGCTTGCCCCGAAGAGCAAGGCTGACTTCGCTTTTGTTCAGCACATGGTGCATCACATGGATGAGGACGGACGAGCTGTTGTGCTGTTGCCTCACGGTGTTCTGTTCCGTGGTGCTGCAGAAGAAGTGATCCGCAAACACCTTATCCAGAAGTTGAATGTTCTGGACGCTGTGATCGGTCTTCCTGCCAACCTTTTCTTCGGCACAGGCATTCCGGTATGTGTCCTTGTCCTCAAGAGAGAGCGAAATGACAATGCCGACAACATTCTGTTCATTGATGCTTCTGGCGATTTTGAAGCCGGTAAAAACCAAAATATTCTCCGTGAGTGCGACATTGACAAGATTGTTGTGACTTACGAGCGTCGTGAGGATGTGGACAAGTATGCCCATGTTGCCACGATGCAGGAAATTGCAGAGAACGGCTTCAACCTCAATATCCCTCGGTACGTTGATACCTTCGAGCCGGAGGAAGAGATTGATCTGAACCAAGTAGCTGCGGAAATCCGCCAGCTCCAGAACGAAATTAAGGGCATTGATGCAGAATTGAAACCGTTTTTTGACGAGCTGGGACTTGATTTCCCGTTCGAAGTGGAGGGCGAATAATTATGGCAAATGTATCCTCAAGTAACGGTCTCGAAAAGCGTCCGAAACTCCGCTTCCCTGGCTTTGATGAGCCGTGGTGTAGCCACAAATTCAGCGCTGTATTTTCCTTCTTGCAAAACAACACTCTTTCACGAGCTGAGCTTGATGCAACCGGAGATGTGCTGGATATTCATTATGGTGATGTATTGATCAAATACGGAAGTATTCTCGATGCCACAGACAACACCATTCCCCACATTATTTCTGGGCATGAAAGCACAAATTACGACTATCTTCAAGACGGGGATATAATTGTTGCAGATACCGCCGAAGATAAAACGGTTGGAAAAACAATTGAACTATTGAATATTTCCGGCAGAAAGATCGAGGCTGGACTGCATACAGTTCCGTGTAGACCTCTTTTCCCGTTTGCATCCATGTATTTGGGGTATTACATGAACACCCCCCACTATCACAAGCAGCTCATTCCTTTAATGCAAGGTATTAAAGTTCTGTCTATCAGCAAGGGGAATATTTCTAAAACTGAAATCTCATCTCCACAAACGATTGCTGAACAGGAAAAGATAAGCCGTTTTCTATATCTGCTGGATCAAAGGGCAGCGGCTCAGAGTAAAATCATTGATGCCCTCAAGAAGTATAAAAGGGGTGCGTTAAAAGCAGTATTCACTCAACAAGTTTCTTTTTCGGCTAAGCCGCAAAAATGGGATAAATACAAAATGGGAGACCTCATCTCGCTACAATCAGGACAAGACTTTGCGCCTGCTGAATACAATGATCAAGAAATAGGTGTTCCTTATATGACAGGAGCCAGTTGTATTGTGAAAGGAGAAACAGTGGTCAGTAGATGGACGCAGACACCCCGGTGTTATGCGTATAAGGGTGACACCCTACTTGTCTGTAAAGGCTCTGGTTCAGGAGCAGTTGTGAGATTAACACAGGAAAAGGCACACATAGCGAGACAGTTTATGTCTTTGCGTGCAAATGAAAAAATGACAAGCGACTTCTGCTACTACCTGACGGGTTTCTTGTCGAATAGGATCAAGCGGAACGCCACAGGACTAATTGAAGGCATAGATCGTGGAACGGTTTTGAATCAAACTGTTTTTCTGCCGCCTTTACATGAACAAAAGAAAATCGCCCGTTTTTTCTCAAAACTTGACTTCACAATAACCGCTCACGAAAATATGCTGGACACGCTTATAAACGAAAGAACGGGGCTTATGCAGCGGCTCTTTATATAAAAAGCCGCTGCAATAAAGCTATTTTTACTTGTTCGATTTGTGATAGAAGATTTTCCTCTTTGCAGATTAGATTGTCGAGATTAGTAGCCAAGGTGGAGATTTTATTTTGTAGCTCTAAGGGCGGAAGCAGAAAGCGATATTGTTTATATTGCTCAGCGTTAATTCCCGGCTGGCCAGATCGAGCAGATTCAAGGAGAACCCAACGCCTATATGCCTCAGTTAATGTATTCTGAAAAACATAACCGCAATTCACATCTGAATTTACATGAATGCGAATAAGAAAGCCAGCATAATAAAGATCACCGTCACTACGCTGGTAGCGATAGCTTTTACCCACAGATGCCCCTGTACGAGCAAATAAGATGTCGTTTTCTCGAACTCGATACTTTTCATCTACTTGCCCTTCTGGTGAGACCGGTACATCTTGGCTATAAAGATGAGAATTATCATCAATATCTGTAATCCTAATGTACTTATGAGAACCATCGTAGACTGTGGCAGCGGCATTCATGCCATACTCAAAGCCGCTTGCTACATCACATAAAGCTACTTCTTTCCATGTTTCGGATGAATAATAAGGATTAGTCTTTGAACTTAGAAGTGCAGATATGACACCTCTTTTATACTTCTTGAGGCCTTTGACAAGAGACTGCTGTGCATCTATGCGACGATCTAAAGTGATAATAAAGTTGGCTATTTTTCTCTGTTCACGAGTATCCTGCGGGAGATAGTGGATAGTCTGAAAAAAATCTTCAGTGGGCACATTCAGTAATCCGTGATTCCTTGCCCCTTCAGCAGAAATCATATATATTTCACGGTACCATTTCAGAGAGTCGAAATAAGCTCTGATAAAATCAGAATTATGCCTTTTTAGAGCAAAACAAATATATAGGGTGGACAAAGCCCCCATCGGATAATGATCAAGGCGTTTTATTGAGCCGAAATCATACCCAACAGAATAACTTTTATTGTAGGCATATTCTCCTTCTTTGAGAAGATAGTAGCTACTGATGTCTTTACTGGCAACCATCTTGTTGAAGTAGCTGATTTGATCGACAAGCCCATCTTTAGAAGAAATCGTCAGTGGAAGGTTCGTTTCATTCTTTGTGTTCTTTCGTGTCACACGCTCTGAAAAATCAGATAGCATTTCTGCCTTCCACGGCTCATCAAAGCCAGGGAAACGGAGTTTCGGACGCTTTTCGAGACCGTTACTTGAGGTCTATTTTTTAACTGAACAGTAGCAAGAACTTGAAGCAAAATCCCTTGCAGTAGCAGAGAATTTCCGCTATTGCAAGGGATTTTCGTCTTTCATATAGCTTTTCTGCATACTTAGTCAGAAGTATAAAAGAGGACTGTCTGATACGCTATTTGATCGTACTGCACAGAGTCCCAGTTGTAAGATTGTTAAGCTCGGAGATGCGTTTGAACTGTTACAGAATAATACCTTTTCACGAGATGATTTGACAACTAACCCCAGCTCAGTTCAAAACATACACTATGGCGATGTGTTGGTCAAGTATGGGGCAGTAGCAAATATTTCCGAGTACGCTCCCCCATACATTAAACCAACTATTAACCTTCAAAAGTTCGTTGCTACAAGCTATCTGCGTGATGGTGATATTGTGTTTGCTGATACTGCGGAAGACTATTCCGTAGGGAAAGCGACAGAAATAGCTGGAGCGAACGGATTGGCTGTATTATCAGGATTGCACACCATTCCTTGTCGTCCACTCATGAAGTTCCATCCGATGTACCTTGCTTACTACTTCAATTCATCTCTATTCAGGAGACAAATATATCCTCTCGTTCAGGGAACCAAGGTGTCTTCGATTAGCAAGGGAGAGCTTGTTAAAACCAGCGTGTATGCACCTACGGAGAGAGAACAGAGAAGGATCGCTTCTATGCTCTATTTGTTGGACCTTCGTATTACCTTTGAAGAAAAAACAGTTAATGCCCTTACTAATACAAGAACAGCGTTGTTGCAGCAGCTTTTTATATAAAGAGCTGCTGCAACAGAGAGCTGCGCATTTTAGTAAGATGATTTAACTCATTCTCACATGACTCTATACGGTTGCTGATTGCCTCAAGAATTTTTATTATGCGGATTTGTGTTTCAGGATCAGGATATGATACTTTAATCTTTGAGATTTCACTTGCCTGTACATGAACCACAGATTTACCCTGAGCGACACGGGCAATGTTCCCGTTGACAATGTGGTTAAGTATGTAGCTCATTATTCTTCCGTCAATTTTAGTGCTTCGGAAAATATTAAGATCACCAGCAAGAATAACACCCGGAAGCATAACACACGAAGCTGTGGAGATTTCTTCTGACGTTTCCCCAGAAGTAGGTATAAGCACATCTCCCACCATACTATGATGAACTTGTTCAACTACTGCTTCCGTTTTTCTGACAACGGATGTAATTACTTCATGGTAGGTTGTATATAGCTCGCCGTACAGAATAAATGGAGTTCCTGTTTCGGAAATATCGGCTTTTGATAATGGCGCACCCTTGATAAAGAAGCCAAGATTGCCTATGGTATCACACTGCCATTGAACTTCTTTTAGACCACAATGCTCTGGCGATAACAGGGAGCGAACGACACCTCTTTTATACTTCTTGAGGGTCTCAACCAAAGTACGTTGCGTCTCAATTCTTCGCTCTATGGCATCGAGAAATAAAGAGATCCTTTCCTGTTCCTTTGCAGAGGGAACATTTATTGGCATTGCGAAAAAGACGTCATCCTTGATGCTCACTCTGTCATGTCTTGCACCGCTGTCACCGGACATATAGATGTACCGATGCCATGTCGACGAGCGAAAATACCACTCGAAGTAAAGCGGATTGATTTCTCGCTTGGCACGGAAGCACAAGTACAAAGGAGACACTATTCCCGCCTCCGGGTATTGATAGCTACTTATGGGGCCGTAAGGTGCATCGGCAGATTTTCTGGGGTTGTAAACAAAATCGTTGGACTCGATGATATAGTATCCATTTGTATTATCGCTGTTTGCAATGTCCTTATCAAAATACTCTCGCTGAGGAATCAGGCCTTGCTTTGCTGAATTGCAGATAACATTACTAATCATTCCATCAGAGTTCTTCTTAGTGCTTTTAACAAAATAGTCTGAAAGAAGAGCTGTGTTCCACGGCTCATCAAAGCCAGGGAAGCGGAGTTTCGGACGCTTTTCGAGACCGTTACTTGAGGATGGAAATGCACATCTTCGTCCTCCACGTGATAATAATCGTGGAGGTGGTCAACATGACTAACAATACACAATTCAAGACGCTATTGAACACTTGGCTAAATCAAAAGAAGCCGATGATCACACCGTCAACCCATGCCAGTTTTACGCTGATAGCCGAAAATCACTTAATACCTCACTTCGGTAAGCGGAAGATCGGCAGCATTACCGAGCCGGACATTCAGAGCTACATATCGTATCTTTACGAGTCCGGGCGGCTGGATAAGTCCGGCGGTCTCACTGTGAAGACCATACGAGATGTGATTCTCGTGCTGCGGCTTGCTATGGAATATGCCTACAAGGAAAGAGCGATACCACTGCTCAACTGGGACCTGATAGAATACCCCAAAGAGTTGGGAATAAAAAAGGTGGTTTCTCTGTCCAAGGATCAAGAGCAAGCTCTAATTCAGTGTATATACATGAACCTGAACCGGAAGACCGCCGGCATACTCATTGCACTGTTTACCGGTGTGCGGATTGGTGAACTCTGCGGCTTACAGATGAAGGACATTTCGTTGACAGATAAAACCATCAGCATCAACAAAACCGTTCAGCGCATCTATGACAAGAAAAAGGGAGAGTCCTATCTGCACATAGGGCCGCCGAAGACCAAGACATCAGCTCGAACAATTCCCGTACCGTCTTTGCTCATGAACATTATCAAGAAGTTTTATACGGAAAATCCCAACCATTACTTCTTGACTGGCAAAACAAAGCCGACAGAGCCTCGAACTTACAGGCAGTTCTTTTCCCGTTTTTTGAAACGAAATGGGCTGCAAAAGGTAAAGTTCCACGAGATACGGCATACATTTGCCGTAAGAGCCATTGAAATACCAGAGTTTGATGTGAAATCTCTCTCTGAAATTCTCGGACATAAAAATGTGTCTTTTACTCTCAATGTATATGGCAGTGCCAACTTGCAGCAAAAGGTAAAGTGTATGAATTTGTTAAATGATCTTTTGTAAGGTCATCTTGGGTGAGCAGGAACGGTGGGTTACCGTTCCTGCTCACTCTTTTTCTTTTGAAGAGTCTGCTGCTCCTTCTGCGCCTGTCGCATCATTCTCCGTACCGCCTGTCGCTCCATATCCTCATGAAGCATACGGGAAACCGCCTTTTTGCTGTCAAACATCAAAAGCGGGCTGTACTTCTCGCCGTAAACCTCCTGCGCTCGGTTCTCCGCCTCCTGCTCCTTGCTGGGGCGGATGGCCTGCCTTGCTTCATACAGCTGCACCGGGTCAACGTCCTGAGCCTGCTCCCGAAGCCCGGCATACTCGTCCAGGGCAGCGTCCAGCTCAGCAGAATATTTCTGTTCCTGTTCTTCCAGCCGTTTCAGGCTCTGCTCCATGGCGGCGATGTCTTTGGGAAATTTATCGGCGGCATCTTCCTCGGAATATGCCAGCGACGCCAGAAGCAGATTTTTCTCCGAACGCAGTTCCTCCAAATCCTCTGTCAGTGCCGCAATCTTAGCCGCCAGTTCCCGGTGCCAGAATACATGAACCGCAGAGAGCGCCTTTTTCTCGGAAAGCAGACTGCGGCGCTCCTTCGTCTTATCCCGAATGTCCTTTGCAAGCTGATTGTACTGTGCGAGAGCAGGGCGCAGCGTATTCAGCGAAGTGTTCAGACGCTCCTTGCCTTTGCGGAGATACCTCAGCTGATAGCAGAACAGCAGCAGATTTTTACGCAGATTCTCCATGGCAGCGGCAAGTGCCGGGATGGTATTTTTAACTGCCTGCGCCAGTTTTTTGACCTGCCCTCTCAGTTCACGGAGCAGGGCATTGTCGGTCTTGATCTGCCGGTTCAGTTCGCACCGGTCAGAGATGATACCCTTTTTCTCCATGGCTCTGGCAACCACACCCTCATGGACCGTGGGCCGCTCCAGCAGACCACGCTCGGCATGGCTGCGGTGGTCGATGCGTTCCTCATGTCCGGTGCGCTCCAGATGGCGGTTTGCCACATCTGCCCATGCAGCCCGCCACAGAACAAGTTGCTCATCGCTGTTCCAGCGTTCCGTGATGGGATTTTGTCTGCCATATTTGGTACTTTTGGGATACTTGGATACCCGTTCATAATCCTGGGCCTGCGCTGCGGACGGGGTCATATACACCTTCTTTTTGCCCACCTTGTACTGATACTGCTTCTCCCATCCGTCGGCCTGTGCCTGTTTGAACTCAGCGGCGGTAAAGCCCCGTTCCTCGCCGTCTTTGATGCAGAGATATTCTTTCTCAGTCTTGTACTGCCATTTTCCCTTTTCATCCAGTGGGCGCACCGTCAGCAGGATATGGGCATGGGGATTGTGTCCGGGAGGATATGGGTCATGGATGGCAGCATCAGCGCACATCCCGTCTGCCACGAACTGCTCCTTGATGAAATCTTGCAGGAGCTGGATTTGTTCCTCTCGGCTCAGTTCTATGGGCAACGCCGCCACAAATTCACGGGCGAGGCGGCTATCCTTTGCGGTTTCGGTTTCCTCCACGGCGTTCCACAGGTTTTCCCGATCCTGCCACTCTGCGGGGGCGGTGGCTGGCAGAAAAACCTGCCGCCACCCAAGGCCCTGTTTGCGGGTGTAGTCGTGCTGCACTCCGTCATACTCGTTGAGCATCCGGGAACAGCTCAGATAGGCCGCAGCAGCTACGACGGAGCGTCCGGCTCCACGGCTGACTATCTTAGCCTCCAAATGATAAATCGCCATAAATCACCTTGTCCTTTCTGAAAGGGGTGCCCCGAAACAGGGCACCCTTGTTTTCGCTCAGTGCGTCGTGAAATACGACGCACCACCAGCAGGGGCGGAACGATTCGTTCCACCCCTGTATCTGTGTCAAGCTGCCGGTGGCAGGTTGACGCAGGCAGGCGGCGGGATGGGGTGGCAATATACCACCCCATGAACAGGGGCTTCCAAAACGGAAACCCCTGCGTCGACTGCATGGGCAAGGCTGGCAGTTTGGCAGAAATGCAGCCTTGTCCAACGGCTCCCGCAGGAGCCGCAATCCCCCTCGGAGAGCGCACGTGCCCGACCAACGGGAGGGCTACCACCGCCTGCTTTAGCAGGTGGTGAGTAAGTGCGCCCTTCGGGATAAAAAAGAGGAAGGCCCCCGGTTTCCCGGAGACCTCCCAACCGTTTTCAATCGTGCCTCGCCAGCTTGCGCCGCAGGTATTCTTCCAGATTTTCAAGCCCTACCGCCTGTACTTCCGGCAGCACTTTTTCCAGTACAGCGCCCTCCTGAATGAGCCGCCTTGTCCGGGCTTTTCGCTCCTTCACCCGGTCCCGTGCCTGGGCTTCCTCCAAGCGGTGCTTTGCCTGCAACAGTTTCTTTTCTTCACTTGTCATGGGATTACCTCCGTTTCTGCCAGATCAGGTCATAGCCCAGCACATCGGCCAGCTCCACAACCTCCTTATAGCGGATAGATTCCCGCTGGAGTTTGGCCGACAGGTTGGAAACGCTGTCCGACCAGTCGTATTCCTCATGGAGCCGGTCAACTACCTCCTGCATGGTGTATCCGGCCCGGACGATCTGTGCCTTAATCTCGTTGCGTACCGTCATCATCAAAAATCCTCCTAAATTTACTTGATAAAAAAGCGAAGCCGGTACGCCGTCTGGCATAACCGCTTCGCTGTGTCGTGAACAATCCCCTTGTCACCAAATCCGTTCAGAATTGCCGGTGCGATGTCCTGCCCATAGGTCGCACCTTCCGACTTTTCCGTTCCGTGTGATTTGGCTTGAAGCTGTGCATTTTCCCATGATTCCATGCACCCGGTTCACTGGGGCGAGAAGCACGGTTTCGCAAAATGATTTCTTCCAACCGTCAAATACTTCTCGATTTCCACTTGCCTTGATTTAGCATGGGGATTTGACCGGTGATTCTGACTGCCATAGCCGCCGAATTGCTGTAAAAGGGAGAACAAGGGTCAATCAAAGCGTACGTACGTACACGATTCAGCGCCGCCATTCCTCCGGCACATCTTCCGGTACGTACGTACGCATCGAATCACCGGAAAACACTGATATATGATTTCTCACCAGTACCTCAATCCCCAAAAAGCCACGCACCCGCCGTCCGGCTGCGTTGGTCACATTGTTGCAGTATTCCAGATTGTAGCGGCTTTGGCAGGCAATCAGGGCTTCGCTGAAGCTGCGGGGTTTCAGGGCAGGCAGGTTGTTCTCGGTGCAGTAAATCTGGTATGCTTCGTACAGCTCCTTAGAGCTGATGGAACCGTCCGCTTTCAGCCAGATATAGCCATCGGATTCCAGAAAATCATACACATTGTTGTTATCCCGTTTGACTGTCTCCCGGTTGTCCCTTGTGCGCTGGCTCTCGGTAAACTTGAAGCTGTTGGCGGCCAGCCGCTGCAAGCCAACAAAGGCCCACAGCAGGATGCCCTCCACCTCGGCCTTCATCTTTTCGGCCAAGTCAGGGTCATCCACACGTCCGGCAGGCTTGTCCCTGGTGGTCAGCACCAGCTGGCGGCGATAAAACCCGTCGCTCCGGTCAAACAGCGCCTGCAAATCCCCGTTGGAGAAGGCCAGTAGCCGGGCGCACATCCATCCCTGATAGCTCTGCTTGCCCTTGCGCTCCAAATCCATCTTGCCCTGGGCGGTGACGATGGACTTGACATAGTTGGTCTGGCGCAGGGCTTCCATCCGCATATCGTCGTCCACACACAGGAGGATATGCTCCAGGTCGGCACGGGCAAATCGGTTCTCGGATATTTTCCCAATGCTGCCGTCCTTCATGTTAGAGCCGAACAAAGCTCCCAGCACAGCGCCGATCTGGCTCTTGCCTTCACCGCCGTTGCCCTTCATGACCATCATCCGCTGGCCCTTGTTGCTGGGGATCAGGCAGTAGCCGATGTATTCCTGCAAGGTGGGGATGTCCTCCGGGTAGAGCAGGCCATCCAGAAATTTCAGCCAGAGAATGGGTTTGGATGCCTCGGGATTGTAGGCCACAGGGAAACGGTTGCGGACGATTTCAGGTTTTCCCTCCACAAACCTCCCATCCAGAAAAAGCGTTCCGTTGGAGAGATGAATCCGGTCCGCCTGCGGGGGAAAATCCTCCACCAGTGCTGCCAGCTTCATCAGCTCCACAATATTGCTGATTTTGCGGGGAATGTTGCTGACCGCACAGCATTTCAGTGCCTCAAAAATCTCTCCTCGCAGGGGCAGTTCATCGGTCACACGGCCTTCGGGCGTGAAAAAAGCCCCGTTTGTAAAGATGATCTTGTGCGTCTGCAAGAACTCCTCGCAAAACAGGGCTTCGTTGATGCTTTTTCCATCGAACCAGACGGGCATCCCGTCAAGCTGCGCTTTGTTTTTCATGGGCGTCGTCCTCCTTTTTCAGCCTGTCCAGCCGTTCCTCCAAACCAGCGATCAGGCCATCCTTGTTCAGCATTTCCACGATTTTCACCCGCTGTTCCAGTTCGGCGGCAATGAGCAAATCCGCCAGATACTCCACATAGTCCAGCATCTGGCAGGCTTCCACAAACCGGTCATCTAAACTGTCATCTGGATTGGATGGGGCGTAGTTCTGTTTCCAAACTTCCAGAAGATGCAGATAATCACACAGCACCCGCAGGCAGCGCACTTGCTCCTGCCGGTATGCTTTCAGCAGGGGACGCTCCGGTTTGGGCAGGGCAGCTGCCGCAGGCGGCTTGTCCGGGCCAATCCCAAAATCCTGTGCCAGCTTCTGCGCTGCTTCGTAACTGCTCAGGTCAAATAACCTCGCCACAAGGTCGATTACATCGCCGGTGACCCCGCAGCCGAAGCAGTAAAAATACCGTTCATTCAGCTTCATGCTGGGGTGCCGGTCCTCATGGAACGGGCAGCTGCACATCCCGTTTCGGTTGACTTGCAACCCATAATGTTCCGCCGCATCCGGCACACAAATATTCTGTTTTACCAGTTCAAAGAGTGTCATAAAAATCCCTCCGTTTCAGGGCATAAAAAAGCGGCCCGCCCGTTTTCTTTGGGCAGGCCGCAGTCCTTATGCAGTTTGTGATGTTTCTGTTTCTTTGGCTTTCCGCTTTTCCTGCCGGTAGAACTTCTCCCGGCAGGCGGGTTTGCAAAATTTAGCGTTGGGGCGGACAGACTGGAACGGCTCTCCGCAGCACTGGCACACCAGCTGATACGGTTCGCCCGGAACGATCAGCCCCTCGGCAATCTTCTGTTTGCGCTCCTTCTGGCGCAGGTATTTTTCATGGTCACGGATGCGCTTCTGGCGGCGCTTTTCCTCCGCAGCCAGTTCTTCCTCGGTGGGTTCGGGCATGGGCACTTCAAATTTCCCGATAAAGTTCAGATAAATCTCAATTTCCTGCACCCGTTCTCCGGTGCTTCTGTCCGGGGCATGAACCAGAATTTTCTCCACAAATTCATGGATCATGGGGGCGGTCAGCTCGGTGAAATCCGTATATTTCTGTGCCAGCGCCAGAAAGTGGCTGGCACGGTCTGTATCCTCGTGAAATTGGTCCAACTGTGCCTGCTCGGAGGCAAGCAGCTGTTCCAGCTCCGCCTGTTCCTTTTCATACTCTGCACACAGCAGCTCGAACCGTTTTTCCTCCAATTTGCCCATGGCATAGGTTTCATACAGCTTTTTAATCAGCACATCCAGCTCGGCGCTGCGTTTGCGCTCTTTGGCGACCTTGCGTTTCAGCTCCTTGGCCGCTTCCCGCTGGCGAACCTGTGATATGCTGCGAACCTTCTGAATAAATTCCTCCTTGTTCTGGATGGCATAGCTGGCGGTGGTGCGGATGGTTTCCAGAATCAGGGCGTTCAGGGCCTTGGTGCTGACGGTGTGGGAAAAACACATCTGGGTTTCACGCTCAAAGGTCAGGGTGTAGGTAGAGCAGTTAT
Organism: Agathobaculum sp. LCP25S3_E8; assembly: GCF_052117165.1. NCBI lineage: Bacteria > Bacillati > Bacillota > Clostridia > Eubacteriales > Butyricicoccaceae > Agathobaculum > Agathobaculum sp. LCP25S3_E8. Next base: position 485 of record NZ_JBQKJR010000041.1, on the reverse strand, counting down.
AGAAGTCGGTTCCATACTCCCGCCCGTCCTTTTTGCGTTTGCCCCGGTGGTTATACATCTTGGCTCCGCAGTCGGCACAGAACACAAGGCCGGTCAGGGGATTGGCGACGCCGGTGGTATCTGTCCGGCGCACCGTCCGCTTCACCTGCTGGGCCAGCTGCCAGGTTTCCGGGTCAACAATGGCCTCGTGGGTGTTCTCAAAAATCAGCCAGTCGGACGGGTCATTTTTTACCCGCTTATCCCGATAGGACTTTTTGGAAGAACGGAAATTGACGGTATGCCCCATATACTCCGGCTTAGTCAGCATGGAGCTGACCGTAAAACCGTACCAGTCATAGGGGCGGCTGGTGTCCACGGTGTTCTTCCGGCTACCTCTGCCGTTGCGGGCCAGATAATAGGCGGGGCACTCCACCTTTTCCTGTGTGAGTATCTTGGCGATCTCATGGGGGCCGTGCCCCTCCACCGCAAGCCGGAAGATCCGCCGC
>NZ_JBQKJR010000040.1:0-28778 GCF_052117165.1 Agathobaculum sp. LCP25S3_E8 | reverse complement strand
CTGAATGAGCTGATGAAAGAGGAAACGGCGTGACCGAAGTCACGCCGCACCCCTTGAAAACACAAGGTTTTCACCATTTTTTATTTTACTGTTTTACGACCACCCGGCTAATGGCGCAGGGTGTGTTTTTTCACTTCTGGAACTGCGACCGCACTTCCATATACTGCACAATCTCCTCGACCACGCCGTCAAAACCCAGCACTCCACTGTTGAGCGACAGATCGTAATTGCGCGCATCATACCAGTCATGGCCGGTGTGATGTTTGTAATACTTTGCACGGTATTCATCAATCTCCGCAATCTTGCGTGCGACCTCATTCTCCGGCAGCGAGTCCACTTTCATCGCCTGCTCGAGGCAGAAATCCGCATCCGCGTGTACAAACACACGCACCACATCCGAACGCCCCTTGAGCACATAGTCTGCGCAGCGTCCAATCAACACACACGGTCCCTGATCGGCCAGCTTACGAATAATTTTCGCCTGATAATCAAACAGAGCGTCATCCCGCAAATAGGCTTTTGAGGAATCGCTCGGCAACGGTAAATCGCCCTTATACCGACTTTTCAAACGCGTGATCAGATCGGGTTTAAGGCGCTCATCGGTAAACAGCATCGCATTGATGCCGCTGTCCTCAGATGCCATTGTAATAATCTCTCGGTTATAAAACGGGATATGCAGCCGGTCGGACAGCATTTTGCCAACCGTCTTTCCGCCCGATCCATACTGGCGGGCGATGGTGATAATATACGGCTTCATACTTATTCCCCCTTATTCACCCAGATATGCCTTTTTGATTGCGTCATCATTGAGCAGGTCGGATGCCTTGCCGGTTTTTACAATCTTGCCGGTCTCCAGCACATAAGCACGGTCGGAAATGGACAGCGCTTTCTTCGCGTTCTGCTCAACCAGCAACACAGTCGTGCCTGCTGCCGAAACCTCCTGAATAATTTTGAACACCTCGCCGACAAACAGCGGAGACAGTCCCATCGACGGCTCATCCAGCAACAGGATGCGCGGTTTCGCCATCAGAGCACGGCCCATGGCCAGCATCTGCTGCTCACCGCCGGACAACGTACCCGCGGGCTGGTTTTTACGTTCCTCCAGACGCGGGAAACGCTGATAGACTTCAGCTAAAGAGGATTCCACCTCACTCTTGGGCCGAGTATAGGCGCCCATTTTGAGGTTTTCGCGCACGGTCAACCCAGAAAATACGCGTCGTCCTTCCGGTACATGGCTCATACCCAGTCGCACGATCTCGTGACCGGGCTTTTTGGTGATGTCCTTGCCCTCAAACATCACCGTACCACCCTTGGACGGCAGCAGACCGGTAATGGTGTGCAGCGTCGTGGTCTTGCCCGCGCCGTTCGCGCCAATCAGTGCAACGACCTCGCCCTCGTTTACCTCGAAGGAAACGTCACGCAGCGCATGAATCAGGCCGTAATATACGTTGATATCCTTGACTTCCAGCATTGCCATTGGTTGGTTTCCTCCTTTCTCATTCGCCAAGGTAGGCCGTAACGACCTCCGGATTGCTCAGCACCTCAGACGGCGTGCCTTCAGCCAGCAGGCGGCCGAAATTGAGCACATACAGATATTCACAGATGCCCGAAACCAGCTTCATATCATGCTCAATCAGCAGCACGGTCACGCCGAACTTTTTTCGCACCAGTTCGATCGTCTCCATCAGCTCTTCGGTTTCGTTCGGGTTCATGCCCGCCGCCGGCTCATCGAGCAGCAGCAGCATCGGATCGGTCGCCAATGCACGCGCGATTTCCAGCTTGCGCTGCTTACCATAGGGCAGGTTAGCCGCCCTATAGTCTGCGACGTTTTCCAGTCCGAACACCTCCAGCAGCTCCATCGCACGTCTGTCCATTGCCTGCTCTTTCTTGCGATATGAGCCAATATGCAACAGACTTTCCGCGAGCGTATACGTAATCTCGTTGTGCAGACCGGTTTTTACGTTATCCAGCACAGACAGCTCGGAGAACAGACGGATATTCTGGAACGTGCGCGCCACACCCATTTTGCAGATGTCGTGCGGCTTTTTGCCGATTAGGTTCTGTCCGTCCAGACGGATACCGCCGTCGGTCGGGCGATATACGCCGGTCAACATATTGAACACAGTTGTTTTGCCCGCACCGTTCGGCCCGATCAGTCCGACCAGACCGCCCTCTTCGATTTTCATGCTCAGCTCATCGACGGCGCGCAGACCGCCGAAGGAAATGCCCAGCGAAGTAACTTCCAGCATTGCCATGGTCACGCACCCTCCTTTTCGCTTTTCTCCAGTTTTTCCATCTGCTTCATGCCACGCTTTTCGAGCAGGCGCTCCTTGAGCGAGGAGTTGTTGAACAGCATCATCGTAATCAACAGGATCGCGTAAATGAGCATACGGTAATTATTGACCGCACGCAGCAGCTCGGGCAGCAGCGTAAGCAAGGTTGCTGCAATGATCGAACCCCAGATGTTGCCCAGTCCGCCCAGCACGACAAACACCAGAATCAGAATGGACGTATTGAAGTCGAATTTAGCCGCCGTGATGGTCGAGTAGTTCATCGCATACAGCGCGCCCGCCATGCCCGCGAACGCCGCGGAAATGACGAAGGCCATCAGCTTATAATGCGTGGTAGCAATACCAATGGAATCGGCTGCAATCTTGTTGTCGCGCACCGCCATGATTGCACGGCCCGAGCGGCTGTTAATCAGGTTCAGGATGATAAACAGCGTAATCAGAATGAGGATAAAGCCCGAGGTAAAGCTGGACAGCTTTTCTACACCCGATACGCCCATCGGCCCGTTAATAATCATTTTGCCGCCGTCCGCCAGCTGAAACTTCTGCTCGAGAATACTGAAGTGCAGGCCGGATGCATCTTTGCCAATATAAAGCACATTGATGATGTTCTTGATAATTTCACCGAACGCCAGCGTCACGATGGCCAAATAGTCGCCTTTCAGACGCAGCACCGGTACGCCGACAATGACGCCCGCGATGGCGGCACAGATTGCACCGACAATGATGGCAAGAATCAGGCGCACAACACCGGACGGAACCGCGTCCGCCAGACTCGTAGTTACCACGATGCCGGAAAACGCACCAACCGACATGAAGCCCGCGTGGCCAAGTGACAGCTCGCCCAGAATACCAACGGTTAAGTTCAGTGATACCGCCATGATGATATAGGCGCAGATCGGCACCAACAGTCCCTTCATCGAACTGGAAATATTGCCGGTAAGCACTAACGCCTGCACCACAATGAATGCGACAATGACAATACCAAAGGACAGCAACGCATCGCGTCCGCTGCGAGAGGCGGCATACTTTTTCAGTTTATTCATTGTTTCCGCCCCCCTTATACCTTTTCGCTTACGCGCTTGCCGAGCAGGCCATCCGGCTTGACCAGCAGCACAACAATCAACACCGCAAACACGATCGCATCCGAGAGCTGGGTTGAGATGTACGCCTTGGCAAAAATCTCAATCACGCCCAGCAGAATGCCGCCCAGCAGCGCGCCCGGAATCGAGCCAATGCCGCCGAATACCGCCGCAGTAAACGCCTTGATACCGGGCATCGAGCCGGTCGTCGGCAGCAAAGTCGGATAAGCCGAGCAGAGCAGTACGCCTGCAATAGCGGCAAGGCCCGAGCCGATGGCAAAGGTCAGCGAAATGGTTGTGTTAACATTAATGCCCATCAGCTGTGCCGCGCCCTTATCCTCGGACACCGCCCGCATCGCTGTACCCATCTTGCTCTTGCCGGTGAACAGCGTCAGCGCAATCATGATAACAATGCACGCCACAATCGTGACAATCGTCACGCGCGTGATGGTCAGCTGACCATCGAACAACTGAATCGGGTCACCGCCAACCACCGAAGTGAAGCTCTTTGTGCTCGAACCCCAGATCAGCAGCGCCGCGTTCTGCAAAAAGTAGGAAACGCCGATTGCCGTAATCAGTACCGCCAGCGAGGGCGCCATGCGCAGCGGCTTGTATGCCAACCGCTCGATAACCACGCCCAGCACCGTGCAGACCACAACTGCGAGCAGCACGCCTGCAATTGGCGGCCAGCCCAGATAGGTTGTGGCACAGAAGCACATATACCCGCCGACCATAATGACGTCGCCATGCGCAAAGTTCAGCATTTTGGCAATGCCGTAGACCATCGTGTATCCCAACGCGATGATTGCGTAAATGCTTCCCAGACTGATGCCGTTTATCAGATGATTGAGAAAGCTCATGGTTTCATACACCTCAAATCTTTTTCATTTCTCTTATCCGTTTGTGGGATGGGGCGGTGGCTTGGCAGCCTCGGTCAAGCCGTCGCCCCACCCCATAATGCCGGTGAACGGGAAAACAGACAAAGGAGGGCCGTCGCAAAATACGGCGCCCTCCTTTGCTGCTCACTTGCGTCTTTTGTGTTCGGGTGCGCGCCGCGCACACCATTTTCACGCTTCAAGGAGAATCGCATTCCCCTTGAAACCTGTTTTTACATACCTACGTATGCGCCGTTCTCGATAACCATGCCCTTCGGGCTCTTGGAAACCGCACCGGTGGAATCCCAGGTCATGTTCTCGCCGGTCAGGCCGTTGAAGGTCATGGAGGTGAACTGCGCGATCATCGCGTCACACAGCTCTTCGTTGGACATATCCGTCGTTGCGCCGGCAGCCTCAAGCGCCTGTGCATATGCATAGATGCAGTCATAAGCGTCCGCTGCGAACTGGTTCGGAACCTCGCTGTATGCTTCCTTGTACTTGGTAACGAAGGAAACGGTCTTCTCGTCGGTAGCGTCCGCGTTGAACGGAGTCAGCAGCATGACGCCCTCGGCCAGCTTCACATCAAAATTCTCAACGCCCAGAATGCCGTCCATGCCGTCCACACCGAAGAACTTCGGTGCGTAGCCCATGGAGTTCGCCTGCGTCAGAATCAGGGATGCCGGGGTGTAGTACATCGGCAGGAATACCAGATCCGCGCCCTTATCCTTTGCATCGTTCAGCTGCACCGAGAAGTCGGTCGCGGAAGCGTCGGTAAAGGTGGTTTCAGAAACGATATTCAGACCCTTTGCCTGTGCCTCAGCAACAAACTTGTCATGAATACCGGTGGAGTAAACGTCGTCATTTTTCCAGATGATTGCAATCTTGGTGCCGAGCTTCTGGTCCGCAATATAGTCTGCGGAAGCGGTGCCCTGGTTCGGGTCAGCAAAGCACATCTGGAACACGTTGTCCTTGCCCTCGGTGGTAGCCACAGAGGATGCCGACGGGGTCAGCGCAAAGATACGATCGGTATTGATATCGGTCGAAATCGCCTCACAGGGCTTGGAAGTAACCGAACCCAGAGACAGCTGCATACCCCAGTCCTTGAGGTTGTTATACGCATTGACAGCCTTCTCGGTGTTGTTCTCGTCGTCCTCGAACTTCAGCTCGATCTGGATGCCGCCCTTGGCGTTGATTTCATCCGCCGCGATCTGCGCGCCACGTGCAACCGCGTTGCCGTAAATCGCTGCATCGCCGGTCAACGGAGCGGTGCCGCCGATCTTGAACGCCGCGCCGGAAGCGCTGCTGTCATCGGTGCCCGCATTATCGTTGCTCCCGGTATTGCCGCCGCAGCCCGCCAGCGTACCGACCAGCATCAAACCGGCCAGCAGCATGCTGAGACTTTTCTTCATGATAATCTTCTCCTTTACTGTATAATCTCCCCCGCCCCGCAGAATTTATTTCTGTAAAGCGTTCAGATTATTTTTTATTATACTACGGTTTTGTAAAATCGGCATTGTTTTTTTCAATTTGCGTGCAATTTCAGAAAAAATACCGATTATCTTTTGAACAAAAATGCAAATTTTGTGCTTTCTTCCGAAAAACATTTGTCCGCCGTGCAAGGAATCATGCAATCGTTTTCAGCATTACGCAGGTTTCTTTGCATCCGTTTCCCGCTCCTCTGCGCCGTCGCTGCGATGCGCGCGAAAAAGCAGGCCCGGACATCGCCCGGGCCTGCTTTTCATCACATTCGTCCGTGATTTACTTTACTTGTTCGAGCAGACAGACGCAATGCGCCGCGATGCCCTGCTTTGCGCCCGTAAAACCGAGCTTTTCCTCGGTTGTTGCCTTGACCGACACGCGCGAAACCTCGCAGCCGAGCGCCCCAGCGATATTCTCTCGCATCTTCATGATGTGTGGCGCGAGTTTAGGTGCCTGCGCCAGCACGGTCGCATCCAGATTGCCCAACTGCCAGCCCTCGTTCGCGATTAGAGCGGCTACATGTCTTAACAGCTCCATGCTGTCTGCGCCCTTGTAGCGCGGGTCGGTATCTGGAAAGTGTTTTCCAATATCCCCCAGCGCCAGCGCACCGAGCAGTGCATCCATCACCGCGTGTATCAACACATCCGCATCCGAATGCCCGTCCAGTCCGGTTTCATGCGGGATGTCCACCCCGCCAATGATACATTTACGGCCTTCCACCAGCCGATGCACGTCATATCCGTGTCCGATACGCATATTCAGTCGTCCTCCCTGTTCAAAAACGCCTCGGCAGCGGAAACATCCTCAGGCGTGGTGATTTTGATGTTTTCATAGCTGCCGTGCGTGGCGCGCACGATTTGTCCCAGCGCTTCCACCGCTGCACAGTCATCCGTAAACGAACGGTTTTGCCGCTGTGCATCGGTCAGCGCGCGCAGTAATACCTCCCGCCGGAACACCTGCGGCGTCTGCACCGCCGCGAGCGTATCACGCGGTACATCGGCTGCGATGCAACCGTTTTTGATGCGCTTGATACTGTCCTTGACCGGCACGACCGGCGCCGCCGCACCGCATTCCGCCGCGGCATACACCGCCTCGGTGATAACCGCTTCACTTACCAATGGCCGCGCGCCGTCATGCACAGCGACCAGCACGGTATCTTCGGGCGCAGCCGTGATGCCCGCCAGCACGGACGCCGTGCGGCTATCCCCTCCACGTGTGACCGTGCGCAGCTTAGAGATGCCGAACGCCCGCGCCAACTCGGTATAGGGCATGATGTCCTGTTCGCGGCACACCAGCACAATATCGCGTACCGCTGCGCATTTCTCAAAGGCAGACAGCGTGTGCGCCAGCACAGGCGCGCCGGCAAGCGGCAGCAGCAGCTTGTTTTCCCCGCCCATGCGGCGCGACGAACCCGCCGCCACAACAACCGCACACACCGCCGTGGGTACGGTTTTTTTCTTTTTTCTTTCCTGCATATCCATGCTCCTTTGAAAAAAGGCTTTGCTCCATCGCAAAGCCTTCCTGATTACGTTCCTAAATGCTGATTTATCACCTGGGCAATTTCCTCCGGACTACAGTCCAGCGCGAAGCACAGCTCGGATTCCAGAATCTGCCGCGCAGAAAGCAGCATTTTTTTCTCCCCCGTGGAAAGACCACGCTCCCTGTCGCGCGCGGCAAGACTTTTGACCACCTGTGCCACCTCATCAAGGTCACCCGAACGGATGTGCAGCATGTTTTCCCGATATCGCTGATTCCACCCCTTGTTCTCCCCACGGGCAATGTCATCCAGCCGCTGCAAAAACGCCTGCGCCTGCGCACGGGAACAGACCGGGCGAATACCCAGTTTGTCGCACGCATCAATCGGAATGAACAGTTGCGTATCGTCCAGGGCCAGCCTGAGGGCATAATACGTCGCGGGCGCACCGTCTATTGTGCGCTCGACAATATCCGCAATCACGCCTGCGCCATGCAGTGGATGAACGACTTTATCGCCGATCTGATACATAATGCCTCCGTTCCAGCAAGCCTCTGTTATCTTTTTTATCTTACATCATATTAATGCTATTGGCAAGGTTTTTCGCACTTTTCAGACCAATCAGCATACCGATGAGCAGCAGCCAGCAACCGCCTCCTACGCGCAGCAGCCACATCCCACAGCAAAGCAGGCCCACAACGCTCAGCAGAGCCAGCGCTGCCCGCACCGTCGCCGCACCGCCCGCGCACAAGTGCTCCAGCACCATTCCGCCGTCGAGCGGCGGCAGCGGCAGCAGATTAAACGCACCGAGCAGCACGCTTGCGCCCGCCAGCCGGTACCAACCGCACGCCTGTGCCAGTGCGGTGAGGGCAAAACTTGCCGCCGGCCCTGCCAGACACACTGCAGCCCGCGCGAACCGCCCTTTCGGCAGCGCACAGTGAAGAACCGCGCCGCAGCAGGTCAGTGTCAGTCGGTGCAGCCGTCCGCCGGATAAATGCAGCACCAGCAGATGCCCACCCTCATGCATAGCGGCCGCCAACAGCACAAGCGGCAGTACGTTTGTCCGGTCCGCGCACCACAGCGCGGCGAGCAATACGAGAAAGCCGTCCCGCACCTCAACCCGGCCGTGCGTCACGCCAGTTCCACATAATCTGACGGATCGAGCGCCATGCCGTCCTTCCACAGCTCAAAGTGCAGATGCGGTCCGGTCGTATTGCCCGTCTGCCCGACCAGTGCAATCTCGCCGCCGCATTTCACCTCATCGCCCACACCTGCCAAAATGCTGCTGCAATGCGCATACAACGTGGAAAATCCATCCGCATGATCGACAATCAGGTAGTTGCCGTAATCCGACTCCCCCACCTCGCGCACCGTGCCGTCGGCAAAGGCCGCAATCGGCGTACCCTCATCTGCGGCAATATCCAGACCGTAATGGAATGCCGGCTCACCTGTAGTCGGACTTAACCGACTGCCAAATCCCGAAGTCAGCGTGCCTTCGGTTGGTAGGACATGCTCGAACGACAGCGCATGCACCGTGTCATCCACCGTATCCGGAAACAGGCTTTGCTCTCGGCCGAGCACATCTTCCGCGCCGCCCGAGGACGCCGCATATGTGTTCTCCTCTCCGTTCTGCTCCCCAAATACTGCATCCGCGTCCTCTCCGCCGAATGCAGCAAGCACCTGATCGACACCGGGCGTGCCTGCGAGCACCTGCGCGGCCTTCTCCCGTGCGGCAACCGCAAAAGGCGTATCCGTATATTTGACAATCCCCGCGGCAAGCACCAGCGCTACCACCAGCAGCAGGCCCTTGCCGCTGCCTGCGCGCTTGCGCACCGGACGTTTTCCTGTCATGTCCGCCGCCTCCTTTCACTTGGTATAACTTATGCAGAGACAGGACAGGAATATGACGCCGCGCTTTTCGCGCATTCCCGCGCCACAGCGCAATAGAAAGAAACAGGCGGCAAAGGGAACCGAAAGCCGCCTAGCTCCAAAACCGGCCCAGCTGTGCCGGGTCGGCTTTGACAAACAGAAAAACAGGCCCGGAATCAAATTCCGAGCCTGTTTTTCTGCAATCGGCATTCCCAGCCATCAGCTGGCGATACCGTTTCTCATTTGCGGCTGTATGCCGCAAATGAAATTTTTAGCATACGCCCTGCGCGAGCATTGCGTCGGCAATCTTCTCGAAGCCGCCGATGTTGGCGCCCATAACCAGATTATCCTTGTGGCCATACTTCTCAGCTGCGGTGATGCAGGTCTTGAAGATGTTGACCATGATATCGTGCAGACGCTGGTCGACCTCCTCGAAGGTCCAGGACAGACGCAGCGAGTTCTGGCTCATCTCGAGGCCGGAAGTAGCAACGCCGCCTGCGTTAGCAGCCTTGGCCGGGCCGAAGAATACGTCGTTTGCCTGGAATGCAGCAACTGCTTCCGGCGTGGACGGCATGTTCGCGCCCTCGGCAACAAACTTGCAGCCGTTGGCAATCAGAGCCTTCGCATCGTTCTCGTCCAGCTCGTTCTGGGTAGCGCAGGGCAGTGCGATGTCGCACTTAACGCTCCACGGACGCTGACCCTCGGTGTAGGTGCTGCCTGCAACGCGCTCTGCGTACTCCTTGATGCGGCCGCGCTTGACTTCCTTGATGTCCTTGACAACATCGAGATTGATGCCGTTGGGATCATAGATGAAGCCGTTGGAGTCGGACATGGTGACAACCTTCGCGCCCAGCTCGGTCGCCTTCTGGCAAGCGTAGATAGCAACGTTGCCCGAACCGGAAATAGCAACCGTCTTACCCTCAAACGAAGTGCCCTTGTATGCGAGCATTTCCTTCATGTAGTAGCACAGGCCGTAACCGGTCGCCTCGGTGCGAGCCAGGGAACCGCCGTAGGACAGGCCCTTGCCGGTCAGAACGCCGGTAAACTCATTCTTCAGACGCTTGTACTGACCGTACATAAAGCCGATTTCGCGGCCGCCGACGCCGATGTCGCCCGCCGGAACGTCAGTGAACTGGCCGATATGCTTGGACAGCTCCGTGATAAAGGACTGGCAGAAACGCATGACTTCCGCATCGGACTTGCCCTTCGGGTCGAAGTCGGAGCCGCCCTTGCCGCCGCCCATGGGCAGGCTGGTCAGGCTGTTCTTGAAGCACTGTTCAAAGCCCAGGAACTTGATAACCGAAGCGTTAACGGACGGATGGAAGCGCAGACCGCCCTTGTAGGGGCCGATCGCGGAGTTAAACTGTACGCGGAAACCGCGGTTGACCTGAACCTTGCCCTCGTCGTCTACCCACGGAACGCGGAACATCACCATACGCTCCGGCTCAACGATGCGCTCGATGATACCGTTCTTCTCCAGCTCGGGACGTGCTTCAACAACCGGCTCAAAGCTCTCAAGAACTTCGAGAACCGCCTGCTGAAATTCCGGCTCGTTCGGATTGCGCTTTTGTACGGTTTCATACACGCGCTTGAGGTAAGAATTGGTAAGTGCCATTTTGTTTGTCCTCCTTACATTTTTGCCGCAATTTCTTTCCAATTTTCAGAAAAAGTGCGGAATAACTCACATACTTGCGGTAGTGTGTTCTCTATTATATATTATTTCGCCGTTAAGCGCAATACTTTAGCGTGTTAATAATATACGTTTTTTTCTTTTGAGAAAGGGATGGAAATTATGAGGTTTCGCTGATATAATGAAACTATAAAAGGAGAAACTTGCAAAATGACAGTTTTCGAAAAAATCTACGCAGTTGTGCGGCGTATTCCACGCGGCACGGTAGCAACCTATGGGCAGGTAGCTTTTCTTGCAGGAAACCCGCGCTGGGCACGGGTGGTCGGCTATGCCCTGCATGTAAACCCCGACCCGGAGGGTATCCCCTGCTACCGCGTGGTAACAAAAGACGGCCGCACCTCCCCCGCGTTTGCCTTCGGCGGTGCGGATGTGCAGCGCGCCATGCTCGAAGCCGATGGTGTGAAATTTACGCCGGACGGCCGCGTGGATATGCAGAAATACCAATGGGGGGGCTTATCAGATGATTGACATTGCAAAGCTGACCGAACTGGCCGTCGACTATGACGCAGGCGACCCGCGCCGTGTACAGCATTTCATGAAAGTTTATGCCTTCTGCTGCATCATCGGGCAGAGCGAAGGGCTGGATGCACAGACGCAAAACACGCTTGAAGCCGCAGCCATCCTGCATGACATCGGCATCCATGAAGCCGAACGCAAGCACGGCTCCTCCGCCGGCAAGTGGCAGGAGATCGAAGGCCCATCAGTCGCCGCGCTGCTGCTAAAGCAGGTAGGCGCAACCCCGGTGGCATGCGAACGAATTCTCTGGCTGATTGCACATCACCACACTTATACTGCATCCGAGGACCGGGACTTCCGCATCCTGCTCGAAGCGGACTTTCTGGTAAACGCCTACGAGGATGCGCTCCCGCCGGATGCCTGCCAAACTGCGGACGGAAAAGTATTCCGCACACGCACCGGCCACATGCTTTTACAGAAGCTGTATCTTGCGCCTCCCTATCAACCGTAAAACTGCACAAAAGCAAATCGGATATTGCCTGCCGCCTTGTCACGTGGCAGGCTTTTTTTGAACATTCTGTGAAGATGGTTGACATTGCCTTTCAACCGGCTATAATGTGTTAGTAAGCTAATAGTAAGGAGGCTAACAAAGTGTGTGACAAGCGAATCGGCACGGAGCTTGGCATGCTGGGCAACCTGCTCAAACGGCAGATGGTCTGCACCACCGGCAAAGATGAGATGGCAAACATCACCGGGATGCAGGCAATGATTCTGTGTTTCCTGATGCAGGCAAAGGAGGATCGCTTTCAGCGTGATGTTGAAACCTATTTCCGCATCCGTCGTTCCACCGCAACCGGTATTCTGAATCTGATGGAAGAGCATGGTCTGCTGCGGCGCGAACCAGTGGAACAGGACAGGCGGCTCAAGCGTCTGGTACTGACCGACCAGGCCAAAGCACTGTATGAGCGCATCCAGCAGGCGATGGCGCAAACTGAGGCGCTCATGGAAGAAGGCATTGATCCGGAGGAGCTTGCCGTCTGGTTTCGTGTCTGCGACAAAATCCGTGCCAATTTAGAAAATTATCAACGCAAGGCTTCGGAGGGACAAAGATGATTAAGAGGCTATTAAAAAGCGTGCGTGAGTTTAAAAAAGACGCGCTGCTCACGCCGTTTTTCGTTGTGCTCGAGGTCGTGATGGAGGTCGTCATCCCCGCAGTGATGGCGCTGCTGATCGATCGGGGCATTGATGCGCAAAACATGGGAGAAATCTGGAAATACGGCATTATTCTGATCGCTTGCGCCATGCTCGCACTGATTTTCGGCGCAGCGGCAGGCACTTATGCCGCGCGTGCCTCCACGGGCTTTGCCCGCAACCTGCGCCACGATATGTATTACGCGGTACAGGACTTCTCATTTTCCAATATTGATAAGTTCTCCACCGGTTCAATCGTCACCCGTCTGACGACCGATGTCACCAACGTGCAGAACTCCTTTCAGATGTGCACCCGCATTGCGGTGCGTTGCCCGGTGATGCTGGTGTTCGCACTGATCATGGCGTTCCAGATCAACGGCGAACTGGCGCTGATCTTCCTGTGCGTGTTGCCCATTCTGGCAATCGGCCTTGGCCTGTTGATGAAGATCGTCGCGCCGGTATTTGAGCGCGTGTTCAAAACCTACGACCGCATGAATACGGTCGTGCAGGAAAACGTGCGCGGCATTCGTGTGGTCAAGGCCTATGTGCGCGAGGACCACGAAACCGAGAAATTCAAAGGCGTATCCGGCCTGCTGTACCGTCAATTCTCCAAGGCGCAGAAAACCATGGCGGGCGTTATGCCGCTCATGCAATTCTGCATGTATGCCTGCATGCTGCTCATCTCGTGGTTTGGCGCGCGCCTGATCGTGGGCGGTACCATGACAACCGGCGAGTTAACCAGCCTGTTCTCTTACGCGATGCAGATTCTGATGAGCCTGATGATGGTGGCCATGGTATTCGTCATGATCACCATGTCCAAGGCCAGCGCAGAACGCATCGTGGAACTGCTCGAAGAAAAGTCCGACCTGCATAACCCGGAAAACCCGGTCACCGAGGTCAAGAGCGGCGACATCGACTTTGACAACGTTAACTTCAGCTACAAAGGCGACGCAAACAAACTTGCACTCCGCGATGTCAATCTGCACATTAAGGCCGGTCAGACCATTGGCGTTCTGGGCGGCACCGGATCGGCAAAGTCCACATTGGTGCAGCTCATTCCGCGCCTGTATGATGTAACGACCGGATCGGTCAAGGTCGGCGGCGTGGATGTGCGCGACTACGATATCGAAGCGCTCCGTGAGCAGGTTGCCATGGTATTGCAGAAAAACGTGCTGTTCTCGGGCACAATCAAAGAAAATCTGCGCTGGGGCGACGAACACGCAAGTGATGAAGAGCTCAAACGCGTCTGCCGTCTGGCGCAGGCCGACGAGTTCATCGAGCAGATGCCGGATAAATATGATACCTACATCGAACAGGGCGGCACCAATGTATCCGGTGGTCAGAAGCAGCGTCTGTGTATTGCCCGCGCACTGCTGAAAAAGCCCAAGGTTCTGATTCTGGACGACTCGACCAGCGCGGTCGATACCAAGACCGACGCACTTATCCGAAAGGCGTTTGCGGAAGAGATTCCGAACACGACCAAGCTGATTATCGCGCAGCGTATCTCCTCCGTGCAAGACGCCGACCAGATTGTCATTTTGGACGGCGGCACAATTCAGGCGGTCGGTACGCATGATGAGCTGCTGGCAAGCAACACGATCTATCAGGAAATCTACAACCAGCAGATGAAGAAAGGAGGCGAGGAATAATGCCGGGACCCGGAATGAGAGGACCGATGGGCGGTCCGGGCCGTCACGGCCAGATGGCCGGCGGCAAGCGCAGCAAAAACCCGAAGAAAACCCTCGCGCGTTTGCTCCGTTATTTTAAGGGCGGCTACGCCGTACAGTTTACCGTGGTGCTGATCTGCATCTTGTTGTCCGCGGTGGCAAACGTCGCAGGCTCGATGTTCCTGCGCGTACTCATTGATGATTATATTGCGCCGCTGCTTTTGCAGGCCTCGCCCGTGTTCACCGGGCTGATTCATGCCATTTCGCTCATGGCACTGGTCTATCTGGTAGGCATTGTTTCCACCTTCCTGTATAACCGCATTATGGTGTCGATTTCGCAGGGCATCCTCAAGCAGGTGCGCGACGAAATGTTTGAACGCATGCAAAAGCTGCCCATCCGCTATTTTGACACACACACCCACGGCGATCTGATGAGCCATTTCACCAACGATACCGACACGCTCCAACAGATGCTCAGCCAGTCCGTGCCGCAGATGTTCTCCTCGCTGATCACCATCATCGCGGTGTTTATTGCCATGCTGGTGACCAACGTCTGGCTGACCATCTTTGTATTGCTCGGTATTGCTGTGATGCTGGTGGTCGTTAAGCGCATCGGTGGTCAATCCGCCCGCTTCTTCCTCGAGCAGCAGACCGCACTGGGCAAGGTCAACGGCTATATTGAGGAAATGATTGGCGGCCAGAAGGTCGTTAAAGTGTTCTGCCATGAAGAAAAGTGCAAAGAACAGTTTGACGTGCTCAATGACGCGCTGCGCGAAAGCGCCAAAAACGCTAACACCTTTGCCAACATTTTAATGCCGATCATGGCCAACATCGGCAATCTGCTGTATGTGCTGGTGGCAGTAGTCGGCGGCACGCTGGCACTGTCCGGCGTAGTCGGCAGCAGCATCACCATCGGTGTCATCGCCTCTTTCCTGCAGCTGACCAAGTCGTTTACCATGCCGGTAACCCAGATTTCGCAGCAGTTCAACTCCATCATCATGGCGCTGGCTGGTGCGGAACGTATCTTCGAGCTGATGGACGAAGAGCCCGAGCAGGATAACGGTTATGTCACGCTGGTGAACGCTAAGTATGACAAACAAGGCAATTTGGTCGAAACCCCGGAAAAAACCAACATTTGGGCGTGGAAGCATCCGCACGAGGACGGCACCATCACCTACCAGCAGGTCAAGGGTGATGTACGCTTCTACGATGTGGACTTCGGCTACAACCCGGATAAGATTGTGCTGCATAACATCACGCTGTACGCCGAACCGGGTCAGAAGGTCGCTTTTGTCGGCGCAACCGGTGCGGGCAAGACCACAATCACCAACCTCATTAACCGCTTTTATGACATTGCGGACGGCAAAATCCGCTATGACGGCATCAATATTAACAAAATCAAGAAGGCCGATCTGCGCCGCTCGCTGGGTATTGTTTTGCAGGATACCAACCTGTTCACCGGCACCATCCGCGACAACATCCGCTATGGCAATTTGGACGCCACCGATCAGGAGGTCGAAGCAGCCGCACAGCTGGCCAACGCAGACGACTTCATCCGCCGTCTGCCGGACGGATATGACACCGTCATCGACGGTGAAGGTGGCAGCTTGTCGCAGGGCCAGCGTCAGCTGATTTCGATCGCGCGCGCAGCCGTTGCGGACCCGCCGGTTATGATTCTTGACGAGGCAACCAGTTCGATCGATACACGCACGGAATCCATTGTACAGGCAGGCATGGACAGCCTGATGTACGGCCGCACGGTGTTTGTCATCGCGCACCGTCTGTCGACCGTACAGAACGCAGACGTCATCATGGTGCTTCAGCTCGGCCATATCATCGAGCGCGGCAACCATGAGCAGTTGATTGCCGAACACGGTAAGTACTACCAGCTGTATACCGGTGCATTTGAACTGGAGTGATCTCGTCCAAACCGTGTATCAAAGCTGAGGCGCATATCCCCGGCTTTAATGAAAACAGGCCGCTTTGCGGCCTGTTTTCTGTTTAACACACGCCTTATGGTGCGCAAACGTGGAAGAACCGCCTTGCGGCGGTTCTTTTTTGCTATTGCGTCGAGATGCGGTGCAGAATCTGTCGAAAACGGATGAGAAACAACGTTGTTGTCGTGGCAGCTGCGAGCAGGTCGGCGACCGGCTCAGCAAAGAACACCGCAAACAGCTTATCCTCAAATAAATGCGGCAAAATCAGAATCATCGGGATGAGCAGGATGATCTTTCGCTCAAGTGCGAGGAACAGCGAAATCTTAGCCTCTCCCAGCGCGACAAAGCTCTGCTGGAACGTGTTTTGGAACGCTGCCACAAATCCCACGGCAAAATAGATGCGCAGCGCCCACGCCGTCTCGTCGATCAGCGCGCTGTCGTGCGCGAACAGGCGCGCAAGCATATGCGGTGCAAGCATCGCAAGCGCCCATACCCCGAACGCAAACACACAGGCGATCATCAGATTATATTTGACCGATTGCTTCATACGATCAGGCCGCTTTGCGCCATAGTTGAAACTTAAAATCGGCTGTGCACCCTGCGCCAACCCCATCAGCGGCATCTGCACCATTTGTGCCACCGATGTCAATATGGTCATCGCGCCGACGGCCAGATCGCCGCCGTACTTCTGCAAAGACACATTGAAGGTCACAGTCAGCAGGCTCTCGGTGGACTGCATGACAAACGGCGATGCCCCCAGCGCAATCGCGGGCAGCAGCAGACGCTTATCCAACCGGAAAAAGGCTTTTTTCAGCCGCAGCGCAGTCTTGCTTCCGGTCAGGAACCGCACCACCCACAAAGCCGAAACCGCCTGCGAAATAACGGTTGCAATTGCCGCGCCGCGCACACCCAGCCCGAACACAAAGATGAACACCGGGTCAAGCACAACATTTAATACTGCGCCGATGAGCACGGTTTTCATTGCAACGCCGGATTTGCCTTGTGCGGTGATAAAGCCATTGAGTCCGAGCGCGGTCATGACAAAAATCGTACCCAGCACATAGATGTTAAGGTACTGCATCGCGTAAGGCAGCGTGTCCGTCGACGCGCCGAACAGCACCAGCAGCGGCTCCTGAAACAGCAGAAACAGCACGGTCAGCACAACCGCCAGCCCCCACAGCGCGGCGGTGCAGGTGCCGAGCGTACGCTCGGCCTTTTCGTGCTCCCCTGCGCCCATTGCAATCGAAGCACGCGGCGCGCCGCCCATGCCAACGAGCGCAGCAAAGGCTGAAATGAGCGTGATGACCGGAAAGGTCACGCCCATGCCGGTCAGTGCCAGCTTTCCTTCGACCGGAATCTGTCCAATATAAATACGGTCAACAATATTGTATAGTAGGTTCACTACCTGCGCGCATACGGTCGGCAGCGCAAGGCGAACAAGCAGCGGGCCGACCGGGTCGTTACCCAGATCGGCCGCACGCTTTTGCTTTTTCTGTTTTTCCATCTTAGTGCGCTTTATCCTCCTGAATCAGGATGCGCAGCGCCTCAACCGCCGTGCGCACACCACGCTCAGCCGCGTCGGGAGGGATGTTCGGCGCCTCATCGTTATCTGCATTCCACAGGACGTTGAGCACCGCGCCGCAGCGCACATGCAGCGTCTGGGAAACGATCAGCAGCGCTGCAGTCTCCATTTCACTGGTCAGCGTACCCGCTGCCTTCCACGCCTTCCACTTAGCAAGCAGCTCATCTGCAACAGGCTGCTGTGCGGGACGAATCTCACCGTAAAAACTGTCCTTGGACTGAATGACGCCGATGTGATGGGTCAGGCCCAGTTTGACCGCCGCATCCCGCAGCGCGCTGACGACCTCAAAATTCGCCGCTGCCGGGAACTCGATCGGCAGATATTCACGGCTTGTTCCTTCCTGTCGGATGGCTGCGGTCGCAATGACAATATCGCCGCCGCAAACCTCGTCCACAATGCCGCCCGAAGTGCCCACACGGATGAAGGTATCCGCGCCGCACTCAACCAGCTCTTCCAGCGCGATGGCGGCCGACGGTCCGCCGATACCGGTCGAGCACACCGCGACCGGCTCACCGTCCAGCGTACCCGTCCAGATCGTATACTCACGATTTTGGGCAATCTGCTTGGGCTTGTCAAAATAGCGCGCAATTTTCTCACAGCGCGCCGGGTCGCCCGGCAGAATCACATACCGACCCACGTCACCCTTGGTAATCTGCAAATGCATCTGTTTTCCGTCAATTAACATATCGTTTTCCCCTCCCGTTCAATCACTCGGATGTTTTTTTCCGCTTTTGCGCGCGGCAGCATGACCTCATGCCCGCAGCCCGTGCACTTGAGCTTAAAGTCCATGCCTGTGCGCAGCACCTTCCACTGCTTGGATCCGCAGGGATGCGGTTTTTTCATGGTCAGTATATCGCCGACCTGCACGTCCATACTCATTTCCCCTTTCCTGCGGAGTGGCCTCTGCCATCCCGCCGCTTTCATCATACCATATTTGCAGTGCTAATCCCAGCCATTTTTTCATATAGTATGACAGACCCCAAAGGAGGCTCTGCTATATTATGAAAACAAGCGAATGCTATCTGCCCGAGGGCAGTTACACCGCACTGCCCGAGGTGCGGCAGGCGCTCGCGTCCCTCGACGGACTGCGGCACGCGCAAGACGAAGGGATGATTCTCGAAGCGGTCGCGCAGCGATGCACCCCCGCACATGACCTGCTGTTCGACCTGGGCTTTGCGCAGGGCATTATGCCGCGCTCGTGCTGCGCGCTGGGCGTGGCCGAGGGAGACACGCGGGAGATTGCCATTCTGTCCCGTGTCGGCAAGCCCACCTGCTTTGTTGTCACCGAAATCGACGAAAGCACGGACACGCCGCTCGTCTGGCTGTCGCGCACCATTGCACAACAGCGCGCGCAGGACTATTTGCTCGAAGCCCTGCGGCCGGGCGACGTTATTCCGGCCGCCGTCACCCATCTGGAGAACTTCGGCGCGTTTGTCGATATCGGCTGCGGTGTGGCATCGCTCATCGGAATTGAAAACCTGTCGGTTTCACGCATTTTCCACCCTGCCGATCGGCTGCATGTCGGCCAGTACATCCGCGCTGTCGTGCGATCGGTCGACACAGAGGCGCGCCGTATTTCGCTGACCCACCGCGAGCTGCTCGGCACCTGGGAGCAAAACGCCGCGTTGTTCTCACCCGGCGAAACCGTGCGCGGGGTGGTGCGTTCAGTCGAGCCATATGGCGTTTTTATTGAGCTTGCCCCCAACCTGTCCGGCCTTGCCGAGCCGCGCAGCGACCTCGTGCCCGGCACCATCGTATCGGTCTACATCAAATCCATCCTGCCGCAGCGTATGAAAATCAAGCTGACCGTTATTGATGTACTCGCCTCTGCGGGCACACCTGACCCGCCGCCGTATTTTATCACCGAAGGACATATCGACCAGTGGGTGTACACCCCTGCCTGCTGCGACCGAAAATATATCGCAACCGTGTTCGAGTGAGATTTATTTTCCGCCTTTGACGCGCTCCCAATAGGCTTTGGCGGCCTGCTCGGTCTTATTCGGGCCGTAATCGTAGTAGTGCGCATCCTTGATTTCATCCGGCAGATACTGCTGCTTCACCCAATGATTTGGGAATGCGTGCGGATACTGATATGTCAGCCCACGGCCGAGCTTTTGCGCGCCGCCGTAGTGCGCATCCTTGATATGCGCCGGAATATCGCCGGTTTTGCCTGCACGCACGTCGGCCATCGCCGCATCAATCGCTGCGGCGGCGCTGTTGGACTTGGGGGCAGTCGCCATCAAAAGGACCGCCTCGGCCAGCGGGATACGCGCCTCGGGCAGACCAAGTTGGAATGCACTGTCCACGCACGCCTTGACGATAGCCGCACACTGCGGATACGCTAGGCCGATGTCCTCGCTCGCAATGACCAGCATCCGCCGCGCGGCTGAAATCATGTCACCCGCTTCGAGCAGGCGCGCGAGATAGTGCAGCGCGGCGTCCGGGTCCGAGCCGCGGATGGACTTTTGCAGTGCGGACAGGATATCGTAATGGCTGTCTCCGTCACGGTCGTAGCGCATGTTGGAGCGCTGCGCCGCCTGCTTCGCGTCTGCAAGGGTCACGCCGTCTGCGCCCGCGCCCAGCACAAGCAGTTCGACCGCGCCGAGCGCCTTGCGCACATCCCCGCCGACTGCCTGCGCGATGTAGGCCGCGACGCCGTCCTCGACAGGCGCACCCTTGTCGCCGATGGCAAGCGCAAGCGCCCGCTCGACTGCGCGCTGCATATCCCCTGTCTCAATGGGCTTGAACTCAAAGACCGTGCTGCGGCTGAGTATCGCATTGTAGACGTAAAAATACGGGTTTTCCGTGGTAGACGCAATCAGCGTCATTTTTCCCGTTTCAATGAATTCTAACAGGCTTTGCTGCTGTTTTTTGTTAAAATACTGAATTTCGTCCAGATACACCAGCGCGCCGTTCGGCGCAAGAAAGGTATCCAGCTCGTCAATGATTGCCTTGATATCCGCGATGCCGGCGGTGGTGGCGTTGAGGTGGTATAGCTTCCTTTCGGTTTGCTTTGCAATAATGGACGCGACCGTTGTCTTACCCACACCGGACGGGCCGTAAAAAATCATATTCGGAATCGTACCCGACTCAATCACGCGGCGCAGCAGACCGTTTTTCCCCAGCAAATGCTGCTGTCCGACCACATCATCCAAGGTTTTCGGGCGGATTTTATCCGCTAAAGGTTGATACATCTCTTTCTCCTTATGAAATCAGGCTGCGGCGACAAGCGCAGTAATGATTGCCCAGCCGAATACACTGACCAAACACAGCAGGGTAAGCGCCAAGGCGACCACTCTTTCCACGCCGGTACATTTTCCACGAAACAGTTGCACAATCGCGCCGCAGGCAAGCGCGGCAAACAACACAAACCACAATACAGGTGCTTTATACATCCATGCAGCACCACTATACAGACCGAGTAGGCCGCCTACGTCACCCACGGTTATCGCATATATCACCAACACATACAACGACCACATTGCTAACATAAAGCCAAGCACATATCCTGCCCTTTTCATGCCGCTCCCTCCTGCTGTTGATAGCATGATTATACCACGCTTTTTACGCGCGCACAAACAGGGCTTGACTTTCTCGCTTTACTGTGATAAACTATCCGCAGTCAGTAAAATGAAAAAAGGAGAGTTTTCCCGATGGACAAGCCCTTTCTCGCAAAGCTGCGCCGCATTGACCCCTATGTGCCGGGTGAGCAGCCGCAGAGCGACGATATCATCAAATTAAACGCCAACGAAAACCCGTATCCCCCCGCACCGGGCGTGCAGGAAGCACTGCGCACATTCGATGCCTCGCGCCTTGCGCTTTATCCGGACGCCAACGGAAAGGCCCTCAAAACCGCGCTTGCAAACCGTTTTGGCGTAAAACCGACGCAGGTGTTTCTCGGCAACGGCTCGGACGACGTGCTGGCGCTGGCGTTCCAGTCGTTTTTCTGCTCGGACGAGCCGATTCTCTATCCGGATATCACCTATTCATTCTATCCGGTCTGGTGCGACCTGTTCCGCATCCCGTATGAAACCGTGCCGCTCGACGAAACCTTCTGCGTGAATGTCCGCGACTACGATAAGCCGAACGGCGGCATTGTTCTGCCCAATCCGAACGCACCGACCGGACGCGGCGTGTCGCTCGACTTCCTTGAGGACCTGCTGCAGCACAACGCGGACTGCGTGGTCATTATCGACGAAGCCTATGTCGACTTCGGCGCACAGAGCGCGGTGCCGCTCATCGAGAAATACGAAAACCTGCTCGTCGTGCAGACGATGAGCAAATCCCGCTCACTCGCCGGACTGCGCATCGGCTACGCGCTCGGCTCGGAAACGCTGATTGCGACGCTTGAGGCGGTCAAAAACTCCTATAACTCCTACACCATGGACGCGCTTGCGCTCGCCGCAGGCGAAGCTGCGGTCGCGGACGAAGCGTATTTTCAGGACACCTGCCGCAAGGTCATGGCCACGCGCGAGCGCACGGCCGACGCGCTGCGCGAGCTGGGCTTTTCCGTCCAGCCCTCGCTGACCAACTTCCTGTTTGTCACGCACCCAACCAAAAAAGCGCCGGAGATTTTTGAATATCTGCGACAGAAAAACATCTTTATCCGATATTTTAAGCTGCCGCGCATTGACAATTATCTGCGCATCACCGTCGGCACCGACGAACAGATGGACCGTATGTTGGAAGCGCTGCGGGCTTTCCTGTAAGCTATACTCCATCAAAAAAGAGCGGAAGCAACCTTCCGCTCTTTTGTTATGTCTTGATGACGATTCCCAGCCGTTTTGCGAGCATAGCCGCCTGCTCCATCGTCACGATCGCGCCACGCAGTTCGGCATTTGTATCAGATACCGCGATGCCGTCCAGCTCACAGCCGGTCAAATCCAGCCCGGTCAGTGACGTATGCAGTAAGCGCGCTGACCGCAGCACAGCGCGCGTCAGTGTCCAGTCCTTCCACTGGCAGTCGCAGAACGACGCGCCTGTCAGGTCACTGCTCGATATCGCTACCCGGCGCAGCCGCGCCCGGTCGAACACCGCATCGGACAGACGACAATCCCGCACATCCGCCTCGCGCCAGCCTGTCTCCGCGAAGTCCGCCCCGACAGCCTTGCAGCCGATTAACTCCACCCGCTCGAAAAACGCATCCCGCCAGCCGCTGCCCGAAAGCTCGCATCCATCGAGCACCACATCCGCAAAATCTGCGCGCTCCCAGCGGCAGCCGGTCAGACGACAGCCCTCCAGCCGCACGCCGCGCAGCCGCAGTCCTTCATACCATGTGCCGGATAAATCTGCCCCGCGGATGCATATGTTTTCCACCGTTTGCTCGTCATGCGCAGCGCGGGCCAGTAGTATATCTGCGTCCTGCACAGGTGCCAACGACGCGGGCAAATGCGCGCTCATGCTTTATCGAGCAGCTTGATGATCTCATCGATCTTGCCTTCGCGGGCCTGCTCGTCGCCTGTCTCGAATGCATCCTGCACGCAGCCTGCCAGATGGCCGCGCAGCACCTCGCGCTGCGCCTTGTGCACCAGCGACTCTACCGCCTGCAGCTGTGTGACAATTTCCATGCAGTAACGGTCATCCTCAATCATTTTGAGTACCCCGTCGAGCTGACCGCGCGCGGTGCGCAGCAGTGGTTCGACCTTTTTCCGGTCCGCCCTCATTTTAGGCCGACCACCTTATAGCCTGCCTGCTCGACCGCCTCGGTCAGCTTTGCGTCATCCGGCAAAGTGCTGCCCTGAACCGTCGCCGTGCCGCTTTGCAAATCCACCTGCGCACTCACACCGTCAAACGCCTCCAGCGCCTTTTTCACATGCGCCACACAATGCTCACACATCATACCTTCAATTTGAATTACCTTAGTCTTTTCCATTTGCTTTTCTTCCTCCTTTGGCAATACTACACACTGGCTGCTCTCCTGCTTGGGAGATGCCTTAAAAAACTTCAAACGCAATGCGTTGGAAACCACACAAACCGAGCTGAGACTCATCGCGGCCGCACCAATCATCGGGCTGAGCTTCAGTCCCAGCGGCAGCCACAACACGCCCGCCGCAATCGGGATGCCAATGCAGTTATAGAAAAACGCCCAGAACAGATTCTGACGGATGTTGCGCATGGTCTGCCGCGACAGACGAATCGCGTCGACTGCATCCATCAAATCACTCTTCATCAACACCACGTCCGCCGATGCAATCGCCACGTCTGTGCCTGCGCCGATGGCGATGCCCACATCCGCACGTGCCAGCGCAGGTGCGTCGTTGATGCCGTCGCCAATCATCGCTACCTTATGACCCTGCTCCTGCTTTTCGCGCACCACACGTTCCTTGTCCTGCGGCAGAACCTCGGCCACCACATCCTGCACGCCCAGCTCGGCGGCAATGGATTGCGCGGTTGCCTGATTGTCACCGGTCAGCAGCGTCACCTGCACGCCCAGCTTTTGCAGCGTATCAACCGCGGCGCGGCTGCTCGGCTTGAGTACGTCCGCTACCGCAAAGATGCCAACCACCTGTCGGTTGGCCGCAAAGTACAGCGGCGTTTTGCCCGCGGCAGCAAGGTTTTCTCCCATCTGCTGCGCCGAGCGCGACAGCGCAAGCCCGTTTGCCAACAGCATACGGCGGTTGCCTGCCATGCAGCGCACACCATCAATCACCGCGCGCACGCCCTGTCCTTCAATCATTTCAAACGACTCGGTTTTGCGCTCCTTGACATGCTTGGCGCGCGCATGGCGCACGATTGCATCGGCAAGCGGATGATCGCTGTGTACCTCGAGCGACAACGCCATCGACAGCAGATCCTCCGGATCAACGCCAAAGGATTTCACATCGGTGACAACCGGGCGGCCCTCAGTGACGGTGCCTGTCTTGTCCAGCACAACGCAGTCCACGTTATGCAGGTTTTCCAGCGCTTCAGCCGACTGGAACAGCACGCCGTTTTTCGCGCCCACACCCGTGCCGACCATGATGGCCACCGGTGTTGCCAGTCCCAGCGCACACGGACAGGAAATTACCAGAACCGCTATCGCACGAGTCAATGCAAAGCTCGGAGTCTCCCCGACCACCAGCCAGATAATCGCAGTCACCAATGCAATCGCCATGACAACCGGCACAAACACGCCCGCTACCTTATCCGCGAGCTTGGCAATCGGCGCCTTGGATGCACCCGCCTCCTCGACCAGCCGAATGATTTGGCTGAGCGTTGTATCATCGCCCACGCGGGACGCTTTCATCGCAAAATAACCGTTTTTCGTCACGGTTGCGCCAATCACTGTGTCACCTTTGCCCTTTTCCACCGGCATGGACTCGCCGGTGATGGCGCTCTCATCGAGATAGGCGTGCCCCTCTACAATCTGTCCGTCTACCGGTACAGCCTGCCCCGCGCGCACAATGACGTAATCGCCCACGCGCACCTCTTCAATCGGTACGGTGACCTCCTGCTCACCGCGTATGACCGATGCGGTCTGCGGCCGCAAATCCATCAGCGCGGCAATCGCCTCGCCGGTCTTGCGCTTGGCGCGCGCTTCAAAGAACTTGCCGAGTGTGACAAGCGTCAGAATCATACCCGCGGACTCGAAGTACAGGTCATGCGCATACTCATGCACGCGCGCCATATCGCCCGCAGCGCCTGCATAGCCAATCTGAAACAACGCGTATACACCGTACACCACGGACGCACCCGAACCGACCGCAATCAGCGCATCCATCGTGGGCGCGCGATGCCATATCGTGCGGAAACCGTTGATAAAATATTTGCGATTGACCAGCAGGATGGGCAGTGTCAGCAGAAGCTGCACCAGTGCCAGCGCAAACGCATGCGCCTCGCCGCTGACAAAACCTGGCATCGGCAGACCGAACATCGGCCCCATGGAAAAATACATCAGAATAATGAGGAATACCGCGGAGACAAGGATGCGATTTTTCATTTCATGCAGCGCATCCTCGGGCGTATCATTCTTTGCAGGCGCCGCCGCGCGTGTGCCGCTGTCCACAGCGGCGGTGTAGCCGCCCTCTTCGACCGCGCGGATGATCTGCTCGTCTCCGCATGCACTCTCATCATATTCCACCGTCATGCTACCCGCCAGCAGATTGACCTGCACCTCGCGCACGCCCGACACTGCGGAAACGCTTTTTTCCACATGTGCAGAGCACGCCGCACAGCTCATCCCGCCGACGCGAAATCGTTGTTTCATATCAGGATCTCCTTTTATCTCTCACCCCTCCCCCCAGGGAGGGGGCTATTGCACAGTTAGTATACCCCACGCACTTCATTTTGTCAACCCTCTGTGAAAAATGCTATTTTTTCCCACTCCTCTTGACAAATTGGCTTAAAAACGGTAAAATAAAAACAATTAATGGTAGTTGAAGCGGTTCGTAAGGACGCAGTGAAACGAAAGTTTACACTGCGTCCTTTTTTTGTCCGCTGCGCTGCAACAGAACAAAAAGGAGAAAAACCGAATGCCCAAGAACAAAAAACAAGATGTTGTCTTTACTCTGCTGATGGCCGCCGTGATGGTATACGGCATGATCTGCTATAATGTTGCCCTCAACATTGGCGGGTGCCGTAACGAAGTCTTCGGCGCGGCTTTTCACGAGTTTCCCATCATGTGGCCGGTTGCGGTACTGCTGGAGCTGATTTTTGTCGGCCGGCTGGCACAAAAGCTGGCGTTCCGTCTGGTCGACCCACGCACGGTTCCGCCGACCGCCATCATGCTGGCAATCTCCGCGATGTCGGTGTGGCTGATGTGCCCGTGCATGAGCTTTTTTGCCTGTCTTTTTTTCAAGGGCGGCCTTCTGCAAAGCGAGTTTATCGCTATTTGGGTGCAGACCACAGTGCTCAACTTCCCGATAGCGCTGCTGCTGCAATTTTTCGTAGCCGGACCGCTGGTGCGCCTGATTTTCCGCCGCATTTTTCCCGATTAACCACTCTATACATAGTAAAAGCCGCACGAGTTCCGTGCGGCTTTTGCTTATATTGCTCACTCGTGAATGGTGGTGGAGAAGGACAGGCATTCTTCCTGTCCCGGACGCAGCATGCGCACGCCAACCTTATTTTCGATTGCGTGGTCAAGATAACCGCCATCCGGCAGCGTACTCCACGGCTCCAAGCAGACATAGGGTACATCAAAATCCTTATACGCGCTCCACACCGCAAAATACGGAAAGTCTGCAAAGTCCATGGTTACGGTTCGGTCGTTGCACGTACTGCCGATAGTCGCACGGCGCACCGGAAGATCATCCATAATGATTGCATCATTGCGGAACGTCTCGCGCGTGATAGGCAAATAACCGTCTTTAAGCAGCAAATCGCCGTGTGCGCGACTAAGCATCACATTTTCATCCGTCAGGATAGGATGCAGCACCGTCGTGCCCTCAAACGCCACAAAATAGTCCTCAATCGACTCATTCGGCTGCCAGCAGAGTGTGTATGCGTCATGCCCGCCAACCTCGTAATACATATCGATATCGCTGCGGTTAAACACGACATGCTCTTTTTTCAGGGTTGCGCCTGTCAACGTATAACGCACTGTACAGACAAAATCCCACGGATACATTTTCTTAGTGAAATCGCTTGCTTCCAGCACAAATTCCACGTACTCGTTGCCCGCAGCGCCGATCTGCCATTCCAAATCTCGTCCGAAGCCGTGCTGGGTGATTTCATAGGGCGTGCCGCCCACCGTGTAGGTTTTATCCTTAAGCCGCCCGACAATCGGGAATAGAATCGGCGCATGCCGTTTCCACACGGCAGGATCGGCCTGCCAGACATATTCCGTGCCGGTTTTTTTACTCTTGAAACTGCTCAATTCTGCCCCAAACGGGTTGATCTCCACCCGGAAAAGCTCGTTTTCCAACACCTGCATTGTGTATCCGCCTCCCTTTCGTCTCTGATTTAAGCATAGCTTTTTTCACCTACAAAGTCAATCCACCGCCTGTTTTTTAGCATTTCCACCGGATTTCAACATCTACTTTTGGCAGTTTCGCCGGATTTATCCGGATGCATTGACACTGCGCGCTATATTGCATTACAATATAGTCAGTACCTTGCAAAGCAAAATACCAAGGAGAGGGGTGCCGCCGGTGTGATACCATCCCAACTGCTCAAAGGCACGCTTGAGGGCTGTATTCTTGCCGTGCTCAGCCGCGCGCCGACCTACGGCTACGAGATCACCGAACAGCTTTCCGACTACGGCTTTGGTCAGATTGCCGAGGGTACGATTTATCCGCTGCTGCTGCGACTGGAGAAAAACGGGCTGGCGCAGGCGGAATACCGCGCTTCCGATGTGGGACCCAAGCGAAAATATTATGCGCTGACCGACAAAGGCCGCACAGAATTGCAGAATTTTCTTGCAAGCTACCGCAAGCTGACACAAGCGGTTGATAAACTTCTGGCTGATACAGGAGGCGATTACCATGACCAAGCAAACCCGACTGCTCAGAGATGAAAACGAACGATCCGCCGATCTGCTCCCCACCCCCGATGAGCACATTTTCAAAAAGATCACCACTTACATCCGCACCGCTCCCATCAATGCCTATCAGCAGGAAAGTCTCCGCCGCGACATCTTACAAATGCTGCTCGACGCAGAAGCCCACGGGCAAACGGCAGAAGCTGTCATCGGCGCAGATTACCGTGCCTTCTGCGACAGCGTGATCGCAGAAGTGCCGCCGCTGACCCGTCGGGAACGATGTCTATACGGTCTGCGCGGCGCATTGTTAACTGCTTACTTTCTCATTGCATACTGGCTAATCCCCATCTTTGGTCGGCTGCCGCAAAGCTGGCCAATGATGCCTGTTACCACGGGCAATCTGGTCGGCGCAGCTCTCGTCATACTGATTATGATAACACTTTCTCTGTTTACTCGTTACTTCTCCCACAACCCGTTGACACAGCTTTACAGCAGCAGTATGAAAGTCCGCTTGCTGTTTTTGCCCTGGTTTTTGCTTTATCTCATTGCCAGTGCGTTTCTGCGTACCACCGTCTTTTCTGTCAATTTCCCGGCGGCGGTGGCAGTGCTTGCAATGCTATTGCTGCTGCATCGCTGGATCGACCGACAAACCGACTAAACCGCAAAAAAGTCCTGCCGGAATGAAGTGACCCCCAAAAGTTAGACAATATTTGAAAGCAAAAATTGTTTAAGCAGCCGAAAGGGCTTGTTGTCTGTGAATTGCAGGCGGCAAGCCCTTTAGCTTTGCCT
>NZ_JBQKJR010000039.1:0-28797 GCF_052117165.1 Agathobaculum sp. LCP25S3_E8 | reverse complement strand
ACATACTGAACAACTGCTAATTTTAATTCCTCACTGAACAATTCTTTTCCCATAGATTTCTGCACCCCTTTCGTTGACTTTCTTGTCCAACTTTTGGGGTGCAGTTCAGCTGACGCCTCCGCACTTGACATGCCCGCAGACTGCTGTTATTTTGTAGACAAGGCATCAGCAGCTGGCGCCGCTCCCGCCTTAAATTATTTTGGCTCTATTTTGCACTGCCCGGCAGTGTTTACACAAAATTTGGGACAGACCTTGCCGCAGGCAGCGTACCAGTATCCGTTGCATCCATTTCGGCTGTTATCGGCGATCACATGGATGATTTTCTTCTTTGTCATGCCATACAGGTTCACTTAAAATCCCTCCATTCTCTTTTCTGGAACGTGCTTTTCCGGAACAAAGCATGGGTGTAATCAATCTTGCCGATATCCATAGGAGCGTCCTCCCACTGGATACCGTCGGAGGAGTACATCCATCCTGCTGGATTAGGCCAAATTTCCCGCAGCACATTGATGTCGTCATCGGGGAAAACGATCTCTCCATACACCTTCTGGTATTTCCCAAGCAATTCTTCTGCTGTCATAACTGTGACCCTTCCTCATTTATCAAACTTTTCACACCTATTATCGATCGCCCCGGCATTCAGGACTGCTGTATCGCAGTCTACTTTCGGTAGCATTAGATCATCAGGTATCAGATTTTCGTCAAAACGATTGATATACAGCCTGCTGGATGGCCTGCAACATCTTATCGAAATCTGCTGCACTTTCAAAAACTGCTTTTTCCTTGGCGGACAGTACATTTTTAATGAATCCAGAGAAGATAAGCTGATATTGAGTCAAAATCTCCAAGCTCCTCCAATCCGGATCCTTCTCATTGAGATTTCCGTCCCTATCGTAATGTACCTGCATACTGTTGCAGTAGTCCATGACCTGCTGGCGTAAATTCTCCAATAAATATTTCATTAAATCCATGAATCTCAAAATGGAGGAATACGAATCTTTCAAAGTTGCGCAAGAACCACTGCAATTATTCACATCATTCCTGATTAAATCTTCATAATAGTCAGCAAAATCCTTATTTGCGATACTTGTAGGCTTTTGTAAGGATAGCCACGATTGAGTCCGTGCTCGTTTTACGAAGCATGTGATTCAGATAGGGAGACAACCCCATCCCTTTCTCACAGGACTGTTCACATTCGGACAGTTTTCGGAGTATAAAATATGCATTATATGCAAAAATGGCTTCACTGTGTAAATAATCAGCCATTTTCAGTATTTTTTGCACACATTCTAACTCTACTACCTGCTCTCGTGTGCTGGTTCTATACAGATAGCTTGCAATTATTCTTTTTTGCTCATCATTTATATTCGCTCTCATAGAGCCGTGTCACTCCTTGCCTTTCATCCCCCTCAACCAAATATGTTTCTTCAATCACGCATCACTTCTGGTTCTCCACTGCATCAAGATCAATACCGTAGATGTCCTTGATCCAGCCCTTAATTGTGAAGTCCCAGCCAACAAGTAAACCATTCCATTCCAAGACCCATGAAAAGACGTGAGGCGGACTCATGGACTGGAAGTGCTCATCGAGGTGCGTGTCATCCTCAACCAGCCCCATGCGGAGCCGCAGGAATCTAATGATGCTCTCAGGGTATCTGTTGTTGGTCTCCATGATCACTTTCCTCCATCCGGATATTTCTTCTGAAGTTCTTCTCAAAACTCATCCCATGCGCCGTCAGGATAGAAATCCTTGAGTTTTTTATAGATTCTCTCATCAACCTGCCGGTTAACTTCATCAAGTGTATCGCATAAAAACTGCGAGCTATGAGAGATCGGCACACCGTTCTGTTCAAATACCTCTTCACCTGCAAGGTCGCATAGAGAAACCTTTGTCTTCCGTACATCTTCTTCGGTGAAGGTAAGCAGTTCCGCACTTTGCAATTCTGTGCTGCCAATTAGAATGTGAACAGCTCTAAAGTACATATTCATTGCAAAATGATCGTATCCCAAAGCATTTTCTTGCAACATTTTATGGATGATTAGGACTTCATTGCTATCGTCCAAAGAGAGAGACGGTAGCCAAATGAACAATTCCATCCTCTTGAACGGTTTATACATTATAAGCTGATTCATTTTCTTATCCACTGCTCGCGCAATAATTGTTGTTATGAGTTCAGTCGGGTTCTTTGCGGGGATTGCAAAAGCAGATGCCTTTACACTCATTATCTCCTTGGACTCTTGAACGAGAAGCGCTTTTTCTGCATCTGAATACCAGTTCCAGTTTTCTTTCGGATACAAACCCTTGCGGCGAATATAATTTTCTTTCATCCAGAGCAATTTCCAAAACAGTCTCCCTTTTGAGCTTTTCGCATTTTC
This sequence comes from Agathobaculum sp. LCP25S3_E8, assembly GCF_052117165.1. Taxonomy (NCBI): domain Bacteria; kingdom Bacillati; phylum Bacillota; class Clostridia; order Eubacteriales; family Butyricicoccaceae; genus Agathobaculum; species Agathobaculum sp. LCP25S3_E8. Next base: position 26,421 of record NZ_JBQKJR010000039.1, on the reverse strand, counting down.
GGGGAATATCTGCCCATTTGCAATGTCTATAAGCCATCCATAAATTCTATCCTCTTCACAGCATGTCACTTCCACGCCGATCGATTCTGCTTCACACTGGAGATCTGGACGACCTTTATACTCCAACAAAGGGTAGCCCAGGATAATGTTCCAAAACGTATTTAGCATGGGTTTCAGACATTTTATTCAGGGCTTCTGTCATGTTCTTTCGTCTTTTGTCATATTCCAGTCTGTTCATTTTTATTACTCCGTTCTTCGTATTCCCCCTCTAAAATGTGTAAATCAAACCCCATCCGGCGGGTCAGATCGCCGTATCAGGTCTGGTAAAGTGAACCTCATATGATGATGTAGCCTTGATAGTCCTCACACTCATCATCATCGTCTTTCGGATACCAATGATATTTGCAATCCAGATTTTCGCACTGACCATTCCACATCAATTCTCCGCAAAGAGGACACCGCGTACAATCATACATAGAGGACATGGCTATTCTCCTTCTTTTCAATTCCCAATCGATAATCTGTCCGGCGGGCTGGCGCGGTTCATCATTATTTCTGCTTTCTATCAAATGAAATTCATACGATAGTCAGCTTAGCATCCAGCCCCTGCCGCACCGCATTCAGTGTATTTTCGAGATCTGCTGCGTTCTCATAAGGAATAGCCTGCACTTCATGGTCATCCTCACTCGAATACTGAATAAGAGAATTCTGGATAAATGTGCTCAGAATAAGCTGGTATTGGAGTAGCACCTGCACATACTTCCAGTAACGGCTGCTCTGGTTGTTCCGCATCTCTGCCATCCAGCCTTCCATATCGCCGTTTCCTTTTTATGGCGCTGCTTAACCTTCTCTGCAAGGCCTTTCATCATGTTCCAGAGTCCATTCATAAACTCGAAAAAATGAAAGAAATCACATTTCAGTGTGATGTACGGCTGATCTTCGTTTTGTTCAGCGAGTCCAAAATTAAATTCTAAGTCAATATCTACATCTTCCCACAGCTTAGGGATCTGTATTTCAAAAGGCAGCCAATTTTTCTCGCAGGCCCTACACCGATAATGCCATGACATTGCTTCCCGAAAGACCCTTTTGCAACTTTTGCAGTTGGAAAGCAAAGAGCCAATTGTTTCACTCCTGTTTTCATTCTTATAGAAATTCTCGATTGTATTGAAAATCAAACTGCGGCTTGATATATAAATAGTAAAATAGAATTCCTGCGAGAGTGTTATCTCTTCTGCATGACTTTTAGAGCACTCAGACAGTTTTTGAAGCATAAGGAACGCATTGTAGGCAATCTGTGCCTTATCATGCATATAATCGGCTTTTTCTGGATCTTTTGCCTTACTTCATCCTCTATCGTCTTATCACTCGAACCTATCATCTGGAGACATTTCGTACACAGCGCGCCATCGTCTGGTATTTTCTCAGTCATGAGGCCTTTTTTCCACACAATAAGCTCTTCACCGCAGAATGAACGCCATTCTGGTAATTTATCGCTCTTTAAGGCAATATGAAATAGCTTTTTCGACGTATCATAATAATACATTAGCTTTTTCCTTTCTATAAAACTACACACAGAGCCGCACCAGCACCTGAAATTCCACATTCACGCCGGAAATGCAGCAACCAAAGTTCGGACCAGTAAAATATCACGATATATTGTGCTATTTCTGTTACAGCTTTCTGTATACTGTGTTTTTTTATGCTTATTTGCGACCATTTGCAGGCCGCTATGGGGCCGGTGAAAACAACGCTATAACTTATTTGCAGCGCGCCCGGTGGGACACTCCACTCATCATTTGGACGCTTCCTGCGGCCCATAATAATCTGCGTATTCTGCTGCCTGTGGGCAGTGAGCACACGGAATGTCTTCCCGATCTAGATGGCGCAGCTTAGCGCCGTCCTATCGATTGCGACCGGAGGAAGCATAAAACTCGCCTTTTTTCATTACCATCCGTTTAACTGTCCGTCCCACAAGGACAAAAAAAGGCCCGGAGGGTAACATTACGTTACTCTCCGAGCCCTTTTTGCTCATTTTATGTGGGTGAATCGGTGCGTTTTTCAGTTAGGAATTACACAAAATAGATTACTTCGCCATGGAAGCAACTTCTGCCGCAAAATCATCCTGCTTCTTCTCAATGCCCTCGCCCTTTTCAAAGCGTACGCACTTGACAAGCTTGATTTCGCCGCCCAGTTCCTTGGCAACTGCTGCAATGTGCTGCTCAACAGAAACCTTGTTCTCCTTGACGAAAGCCTGCTGCAGGAGGCAGTTTTCCTCGTAGTACTTGCCAATGCGGCCTTCAACCATCTTATGAATGATCTGCTCCGGCTTCGGCTTAGCAGCAGTCTTATTCTCCTCAAGTGCCTGAATCAGGAGAATTTCCTTCTCCTTAGCCAGAGTAGCTTCATCTACCTCGGACTTGTCCATAAAGGACGGATTCATCGCAGCTGCCTGCATGCCAATATCCTTGCCCAGTTCCTTTACAGTTGCATTGCCCTTCAGGTTATCGGAAACCTGCAGGCCAACCAGAACGCCAATGACACCACCCATGTGCGTATATGCAACATTAACAGTGGAGTCATCAAAACGAACAAAGCGACGAATCTGGATGTTCTCACCAATGGTGAGAACCTTCTCCTGCAGCACTTCCTGCACGGTCAAATCGCCCATCTTGCAGGTCTTGAGCGCTTCCACGTCAGCCGGATTTTCCTTCATGACAACGCCAGCCAGATCAGCTACGAACTGCTGGAAATCAGCATTCTTAGCAACAAAGTCGGTCTCCGAGTTAACTTCGATGATTGCACCTACACCGCAGTCATCACAGACAGTGGCGCAGACAACGCCTTCCGCCGCAATGCGATCAGCCTTCTTAGCAGCCTTGGCCAAGCCCTTTTCACGCAGCAGTTCAATTGCCTTGTCAAAATCGCCGTCCGCCTCGGTCAGCGCCTTCTTGCAGTCCATCATGCCTACGTTGGTCATTTCACGGAGCTTCTTTACGTCAGCAGCAGTAAAAGCCATTTTATATTCCTCCAAATCAAGTTTTTTCATCAAAGCCACAGGGCGCGACGGCCCGGCGCCGCTACACGGCCAAAACCGGACGGCGCGCCGGGGGCGTCGCGCCCTGCGGAAATATTACAATATCAGAATTACGCCTCAGCCTTGGCTTCAGCCTCATCAGCCTTGGCCTCAACTTCGAGCTGCTCGCCCTGCTTGCCTTCCAGCACAGCGTTTGCCATGGTCTGGGAGATCAGCTTGATGGCGCGGATTGCATCGTCGTTGCCCGGAATGACGTAGTCAATCTCGTCCGGATCGCAGTTGGTATCAACGATTGCAACGATCGGGATACCCAGCTTGCGAGCCTCTGCGATCGCGTTCTTCTCCTTGCGGGAGTCAACCACGAACAGAGCACCCGGGAGCTTCTTCATTTCCTTAACGCCGCCGAGGTACTTCTCGAGCTTGGCGATTTCGAGCTGGAGCTTGATAACTTCCTTCTTGGGAAGCAGATCAAAGGTGCCGTCCGCCTGCATCTTCTGCAGCTGGTTCAGACGGGCAATACGGGTGCGCATCGTCTTAAAGTTGGTCAGCATACCGCCCAGCCAACGTGCGTTGACATAGAACTGGCCGCAGCGCTCAGCCTCTTCCTTGATTGCGTCCTGCGCCTGCTTTTTGGTGCCGACAAACAGGATGGACTCGCCAGCAGCGGCCATATCGCGCACGAAGAAGTAAGCTTCCTCGAGCTTCTTTACGGTCTTCTGCAGGTCAATGATATAGATACCATTGCGCTCGGTGAAGATGTAGGTTGCCATCTTCGGGTTCCAGCGGCGGGTCTGATGGCCGAAGTGTACACCGGCCTCCAGAAGCTGCTTCATAGAGATTACTGCCATTTTATTTTCCTCCTTGGTTGTTTCCTCCACCCCTGATCATCTGACAGCAGCAACCGATCAGAGCTGATCCGTCACCGGCTGCTTTCATCACGAGGTGTGCGAATTCGTGCTTAAATAGTATACGCTTCAATACACACTTTGTCAATCAATTTTTCTGTTCTTTCAGAAATTTTCACGCTTTTTCTATGTTTTTATCCGTCTCATGCCCTTTATCTTTTGCAAGCAAAACCATTGCTGCAACGATTAGAGCAATACCGCTCATATCCATACCACCAAGCGGCACACCCAGCCATACTACGCTCAGCACCGCCGATGCCACCGGCTCAATCGCCGCAAGAATACTCCCCTTGGCTGCACCAATCCGGCGCACCCCCTCCAGATAGCAGCAAAATGCGCAGATCGTGCCGAAAACAGTGATATACATTAGTCCTGATACGGTCACAATATCCCACTGACCGACTACATGCCACGGTTTGAATACCGCACACAATACAATTCCACCAATCAGCATGCCAATGCCGGTAATCGGCATCGTACCATATTGCACAATCATTTCGCGAGGCTGCACGCTGTATACCGCAAACGAGATGGCACCCATCATACACCAAAACAGAGCCTTGTCAGACAGAACAAGCTGCGATGGATCGCCATGTGTCGCCAGCAAAAACGCGCCTGCCATGGCGCATACTACTGCAAGAATCTCGCTTCGATGCGGCAAACGCCTGTCCCACAGCGCAAGCCACAACATGACAAGAACAAGGCCGGTGTATTGGAGTGTGGTCGCAGTTGCAGCGTTGGAAAGCTCGATTGAGCGAAAAAAGGAGTATTGGCACATGGCCATACCAAACAAAGCAAACACGACTATTCCTGCAACGCTTTTTGCAGAACGGAAAATCGACAGCACGTTCCCGCGCCAACGCAGAAGCGAATAAACGGTAAGTATCAGACCAGCCAGTGTCAATCGGACTGCTACCAGCCAGTCTGAACTCAAGCCGCGGTTCTGAAACAAAAACTGTCCGCAAGCCCCCGAAAAGGCCCAGCAGATCCCACCAAACATTGTTAGGGCATACCCTATTTTTTTCCGTCTGTCCATATCCTTTCCTCTTCCCTTTCACTTCAATTGTCCGATAACGGACTAATTGAAGTATAACATATTCTTTTTTATTCCGCTATCTTTTTTGCAATTATCGATGAAATTTTACCAAAATATAATCCTCCCCCAGTGTTTCAATACACTGCCATGGGATTTCCTGATCCTGCCGCGAAAACATTCCGAGCAATCCCCCCTGTCCGGGTACAACAATTGCCGTGATCTGTCCGCACACGGGATCGAATACCAAATCACACACCTCACCCAGCCGCGCGCCGTCACACAAATTGATTACCTCACGGCAATGCAGGTCGGAAAAACGTATCAGCCCCATGTTATCACTCCCCCAGTGCTCTTGAGAGGAAGCTTTCTGTGCTTTCGCCCGCTCCACGGTTATACCTCCCCATTTCATACAGGCAGGCAGGGTCTCTTGTCACCAGGTTGATCCGCTCTTCGCAGCCCAGCGTGCACAAGAATCCAATGCCCTCTAAAATACGTTCACTCTCTTCTGAACAGGCGCCAAACGGATAAGTATAGCAGGTCGGCGTTGGCAGGCCGGCTTCGCTCAACAGCTTTTGTGTTTGTTCCGTATCTTCGCGCAGCAGTGCTTCGTAGCTGCCTTCATCCTCTCCGCGCCGTCGCAGGCAGCCGCGGCGTTCACCATATTCATGTAGGTTCCATGAATGGTTCTGTACTTCAAACACATCCTGCATTTCTGTCAGTCGTTCCAGCCGCAGATGCGACCAATACGCATTTTCCACTCCATTTTCCGTATATTGCGCTGTTTGACTGCCAATCACTGAGATAACCGCACGCATACCGCGCTGCTGCAGCAATGGATAGGCGTATACATAATTATTATAGTAGCCGTCGTCAAAGGTAATCATAACCGGCTTTTCCGGCAGCGCAACGTCATCATAAACATAGGCCAGCAGGTCGGCCACCGTTACAGTTTGATATCCGCGCGCCTGCAACGCATCCAAATCTGCGGATAAAATATCCGGCGAAACGACATACTGTCCTTGTCGTGCGCTGTCTTTAAGAATGCTGTGATACATCAGCACCGGTAAGTGCACACCTTGCTGCTCCGCGAGCGTCATTTCTGCTTTGCCGCGGCCCAACAAGGCCAGTGCACAGCAAAGCGCAAGCACCGTACACACCGCCTGTAACGCCGTATGCCGGAATCCTAACTTCAAAAAAATCCCCTCCCCGGACTGCTTTTCAGATCAGCTTATGTCCGGGCAGGGGCAAATATTCGATTCGTGCAGCAGAAGCGATTTTCAGTGCCTATACTTTTCTACGCCTTCGGTATACAGATTGCCGCCAACACAGTCTTGCGAAACGATGGCGGTGAAATTTTCAACCGTCAGTCGTTTGACCGATTCACAGCCGAGATCATCGTACGCAATGACTTCAACCTTTTTGATGGATGCCGCCTTTGCTGCACCTGCGCCACCGATTGCAACCATATATACCGCCCCATTGCGTTGCATTGCGTCCTGTACGGTCTGACTGCGCACGCCTTTTCCGATCATACAGGCGAGACCAGCATCAAGCAGACGCGGCGCAAACGGATCCATGCGGCCGGAGGTCGTCGGTCCAACCGAACCAATCACCTGCCCCGGCTTTGCCGGCGTAGGCCCTGCGTAGTAAATCGCGGCGCCGTCCAAATCAAAAGGCAGTGCTTCTCCTGCGTCCATCGCAGCCACGATTCGTTTGTGTGCCGCATCGCGCGCCGTATATACTACACCGGTCAATGTAACGGTATCACCTGCGCGGAGCTTAGGCGCCCATTCCTTTAATTGTTCGGTTTTCAAATCATAATGTGCCATGATTATTCCTCCGTTTTCGGACGCAGATTGTTCAGCACATCCCGCAATCCACTTTTGTTTTTCTCGGTCTCGCCCTTGCTCAGTGCCGCACTAATCCGATCTATCTCACCTAGTACCTCACCCGCTTTGCGTGCCATCTCGGCCGACTCCTGCTGACTGCGTGCAAGCACTGTGCGGTAGTTTTCTTTGGTCGTGTCCAACTGCCGCTTCACCTGATCGATCATGTCAAGCGACTGGCGACGCAGCTTCTGCAGCTCTGCTTTGGCATCCTCCTCGATTTGCTTGGCACGGCGGTAGGCCGAAAGCTCCATCTCCGCAATTTTATCCTTGGATGCATCATACTCCCCGCACTTGGCCGAAAGCTTTGCGTTTTCCGCTGAAAGACGATCATTTTCCGCAGCAAGCTCCTCTGCACGAGCATTCTGCGCTTCGATTTCCCCGGTTTGCATGGAAAATCCGCGCTCAATCTGGTCGAGCTGGGCGCGGATTTTATCAGTATCCAGCGTCATTTCGCCCAGCCGCTCCAGCAGCTCGGCGTTTTTAGCGGTCAAAGTCTTGTTCTGCTCACTCAGCTCTGTCATAGCCGCCTGCGCCTCAGTAAGCTGACGGCGCAGCTCCTTGGTTTCGGAAAAGTATTTACTATCCGTTTCCTCTATGTAATGCAGTACATCCTCCCGTCGAAAGCCGCCGAATATTGCCCCGCGGAAGCCCTTATTCTGCTCATCCATTCCTGCGTTTCCTCCACATCACTGTTCTCTATGATTAAGTATTAGTATAGCAAAAAGCGGTTCCAATGGCAACACAAACTGCATCAGCACTCCAAAGACATTCATGCCTTTCGACCTTTTTACTATTTCTTCTTGCAAAAAAGGCATGGTAGTGTTATGATAAATTTATCTTGCTAAATTGAGGAAAATGCTATGTTAGAACTGAAAGATTTTGAGGCGGCAGCGGATCGTTTAAAGAATGTGATCCACAACATTCTGCTTTCCACTTCCTGCACGTTTTCCGGCATGACCGGCGCGGAAGTTTACCTGAAATATGAAAATCAGCAGAAAACCGGTTCCTTTAAAGTGCGCGGTGCATATAACAAGATTATGAAGCGTTATGCAGAGGGTGATCTACACGCAGTGGTTGCCTCCTCCGCAGGTAATCACGCGCAGGGCGTTGCCTTCGCAGCCAGCTCGGTCGGCGTCAAGTCGACGATTGTCATGCCGCGCTCCACGCCGATTGCCAAAGTATCCGCTACACAGGGGTATGGTGCTGAGGTCGTGCTGGCAGGAAACATCTACGATGAGGCCTATGCTAAGGCCTGTGAAATCTGCGAGGAAACCGGCGCAGAATTCATTCATCCCTTTGACGATGAGGATGTTATGGCCGGTCAGGGAACGATTGCGCTCGAAATCTTGCGCGACCTACCGTTTGTAGACATGATTTTTGTTCCAGCCGGCGGCGGCGGATTGATTTCGGGCGTGGCTGCTTGCGCTAAACAGATCAATCCTCGTATTCAAGTGATTGGCGTGCAGGCTGAGGGGGCGCCGGCAATTGCCAACTCCTTCCGTGCCGGCATATTGACTCCCTCGGATAATGTACGCACGATTGCCGACGGCATTGCGGTTAAGACACCGGGCGAAAACACATTCCAATATATTCAGAAATATGTAGACCGCGTTGTTACCGTTTCGGATGATGAAATCGCTTCCGCCGTGTTGCTGCTGCTCGAACGCTGCAAGCAGGTTGTTGAGACTTCAGGCGCAGCCTCTCTTGCGGCTGTTCTGAATAACAAGGTTGATGTTAAGGGCAAAAAAGTTGTCTGTGTGTTGTCCGGCGGTAATATCGATGTGTCCTTCATCCATAAGATTGTAGAAAAGGGCCTTGTTACTCGTTGTCGTCACCTCAAGTTCTCGACCATCATGCCGGACGCTCCCGGTGCGCTTGAACGTTTTGCGCATTTGGTTGCGCAGCAGAACGCCAATATCATTCGTTTTCAGCATGATCGTGTGCAGGCAGATCTGGATATCGGCGAGGCAATTATTCAAGTGGTATGTGAGGTTGGCGGTGTTGAGCATGCAAAGCGTCTGCTTGATGAAATGAGCCGTCAAGGGTATCAAGTATTCACCTCGCAAATCTGAGCCATGATATGGCCATTTGGACAAAGAGATGGTAAATTTTTATATTGATGACATGAAAGAAACAACCACCAGTATAACACTGGTGGTTGTTTCTTTCAGTTGTTGCATGGTTTTGCTGTCATGTCTGCGCGAAAGAGGTTGTTTTACATAAGAATAATGAAACTCATGTGAATACTGCATTTCGGCATTCAAAGCGTCTCGCCGTTGCTCTCAATGACCTTCTTGTACCAATAGAACGATTTCTTTCGGCTACGTGCGAGTGTTCCGTTACCTGCGTCATCCCGGTCGACATAGACAAAGCCATATCGCTTGCTCATCTCACCAGTGGATGCGCTCACCAAGTCAATCCACCCCCACGGAGTGTACCCAATAAGGTCCACACCGTCCTCACAGACCGCTTTCTTCATCTCCTGAATGTGCGCACGCAGATATTCAATGCGGTAATCATCTTCAATGGTTCCGTCTGGCTGCACGGTATCCTTAGCGCCTAGGCCATTTTCGACGATAAAAATCGGTTTCTGATAGCGGTCATAGATTGCGTTCATCGTGATGCGCAGCCCTACCGGATCAATCTGCCAGCCCCATTCACTTACCTTCAGATAAGGATTCTTGAGGGACTTAAACACGTTGCCTGCAGTCTCCGCACCGTCTACCGGTTTTGCACTAGTTAGACGCGAAGCGTAATAGCTGAACGCCACATAATCCACGGTATACGTCTTTAGTATGTCCAGATCGCCCGGTTCCATCTCAATCTTAATGCCTTGACGCTCGAGATACTTCTTCGCATAACAGGGATATTCGCCGCGGGACTGTACATCGATGAAGAAATAGTTTTCTCGATCCTTCTGCATGGCTTGCAGCACATCGTCCGGATCACAGGTATATGGATAGAACTGTCCTGCTGCCAACATGCAGCCAATCTTGTTTTCCGGATCAATCTCATGCGCGAGCTTGGTTGCCAGCGCAGACGCAACCAGCTCATGGTGTGCTGCCTGATACTTGACCTGCTCCTTATTCTCCCCTGCCTCAATGCGAATACCCGCACCCATAAAAGGTAGATGCATGAGCATATTGATCTCGTTGAAAGTCATCCAGTAGTGTACTTTTCCCTTAAAGCGCTCAAAGATGGCCTGACAGTATTTGAGATAAGCATCAATGACTGTTCTGCTCTTCCAGGATCCGTAAGTATCCACTAGATAGATAGGCATGTCAAAGTGGCAGATGGTCACAACCGGCTCAATATGGTTGCGGATGAGTTCATCAATGAGTTCTTCGTAAAAACGCAGACCGGCTTCGTTCGGTACAGCTTCCATACCAGTGGGGAAAATACGCGCCCAAGACATCGAGAAACGATAGCACTTAAAGCCCATTTCCGCCATGAGTGCCACATCCTCTTTCATGTGCCCATACATATCAATGGCGACTCTGCCCGGATAGTAGCTGTCAGCGGGCAGTGAGCGGTAATCCATTTTACCACTCATGACGGGACGACGATTTTCTCCCCAGGGTACGACATCCACTACGCTCAAACCTTTTCCGCCCTGATCCCAACCGCCTTCACACTGGTTGGCCGCGGTTGCGCCGCCCCAAAGAAAATTATCAGGAAATTTCAATGTAATACCTTCTTTCCAAACTGTGTTGTCAACGGATGGCTTTGATGATACTGTCGCCAGGCTGTACATCCTGACCGGTGACCGTCAGAATATCACCGAAATCGCCGCTGTTGCTTACGATGACTGGTGTAATTACGTCGTAGCCCTCCGATTTGATGGCATCGGGATCGAACTCCAGCAACAGATCACCAACCTTGACCGAATCTCCGCTCTTGACACATGCCTTATAGTGTTTGCCGTTTAGTTTTACTGTATCCAAACCCACATGAATCAAAATTTCCGTACCATCTTCCGCAGTCAGTGCAACCGCATGGAGGGTATCGAATACCATCTCAACCTTGCCTTGCACCGGAGAGAACACCTTCCCCTCAGCCGGAACGATTGCAACGCCCTTGCCCAGGATCTCTTCCGCAAATGTCGGATCATTAACCTCGGACAGCGGGACGCACTTGCCCTTGATCGGCGCATATACCTCGCTGCAGCTGCTGGCTGCTATGCTGGAAGCCGCTTTCTCAGATTGTTCCGTCGGCTGTGTCGTCTTCTGCTTCTCCTCGACCGGATCATGATACAGAACAAACGAGATGATAAACGAAATCACGAACGCGATTGCAGCACCTACACATGCAAAGCCCAGATCTCGCAGACTGTCGCCGCCAATGTAGGACGGCAGGGTCATCAGACCAGGGGAACCGCCAGAATAGTTTCTGACACGGAACAGGCCCATAAACAGACCACCAACTGCACCGCCGATGACTGCGGAATAGAGCGGGGTCTTAAAGCGCATGTTGATGCCGTACAGAGCCGGTTCGGTGATGCCACATACTGCGGTGATACCAGCGGAAGATGCCAGCTGCTTGATCTCGGAAACTTTACTTTTGATTGCAACAGCCAGAGTTGCACCACCCTGTGCGATGTTGGATGCCAGATTGGCGGGGTAAACGATGGTATCATAGCCCAGTGTCATACGATTGTTGATACCGATCGGAATGATGCCGTAGTGGGTACCGGTCATAACCAGCAGCGGGAACAAGCCGCCAAGCAGCGTCGGTACCAGCCATGCGCAGTAGGTCTCCATAGTGGTGATAGCTGCCGCGATAAAGTTTGCGATGATATAACCGATTGGGCCGAGTACAACCAGACCGGCAATGCCGACAACCAACGCGGTAATCAGCGGTTTGGTAAAGAACTTGACTGCCTTCGGAGAAATGCGGTCGGCAATCGGCTCTACATAAGACATAAACCAGATGATTAGGATAATCGGGATAACAGACGACGAATAGCTTGCGCCATAGATAGGCAAGAAGCCCAGTTTAATCGTTTCGCCGCTCTCGGTAGCTGCTGCGACCATGCTCACGAAGGTCGGATGGAGCAGTACACCGCCGAGCATCATGGCAAGATACTGGTTGCAACCGAACTTTTTAGCTGCCGAGTTTGCCAGCAGGATGGGCAGGAAGTAGAATGCCGCATCGGCCATGAAATTGATAATCTGATAGCTCTGATCGCTACTGGACACGACGCCAAAGGCAACCAGCAAAGAGAGCACAGCCTTAAGCATGCCGGCCGCAGTAATTGCAGGCAGGATGGGGGTGAAGATGCCAGAAATCGTGTCAATGAATTTGGCGCCAATATTTTTCTTGTCCTCTTGCTTAGGTACATTGCTGTCCTTAATATCGCACAGTGCAACGATCGGCTTATATACGTTTGCCACGTCGCTACCAATGATAACTTGGTACTGTCTGCCGCTTGAGACAACACCCATAACGCCCTTCACTTTTTTGAGTTCATCGGTCTGCGCCTTGCTCTCATTGACCAGATTGAAGCGTAGGCGCGTTGCACAGTGGGTCAATCCACTGACATTTTCCTTTCCGCCTACAAGCTGTAGGATGGTTTTTCCCAGCTGATTGTAATCCATTCAAACTCATCCTCTTTTTTTGTGTTCCGAAAAATAAAAAACCCGAAACAAAACAGATTGTTTTGTTTCGGGTATAGCCTACTCTAGGTAGTGACAATCCCTATCGATTAGATGTAATACGACGCAGGTGCACGGTCAGATAGATAAGCTCATCCTCGGTCAGCTCTTTTCCGTACTCCTTCATCATATAGTCGCGCACCTTCAAGGTGCACAGGTATTCGTTGCGATATTGTTCCTTCAACGCAAGTAAAAAACCCTTGTCCGGCTCATTGATCTCGGTATCGGTAAAAACCCTCTGCACAAAAAATTTCAGATGGGTTAAAAAGCGCTCATAATGCAGAGAATATTCATCAATTTCCACCTTAAAATGGTATTTTACAATGGACAAAATGCGTTCGATTACGTGCATCATCTCAGTTGTGATGCCCAAATCCATAGAATCCATGGTAGCGTTGACCAAGTGGAGCGTAATAAACCCGGCCTCGTCCTCAGGAAGTTCAATATTAAGACGGCGCTTGATGATTTGCAGCGCATCCTTTGCGATCAGAAATTCATGGTTATAAAAGCGGCGAATCTCCCATAGGAGGGCGTTTTTGACGACAATCCCCTGCTTAAACCGCTCTACTGCGAAGCAAATATGATCGGTCAGTGTAATGTAAATATTGTCGTTTAACTTTTTCCCCAAGGAAAACTTGGCATAACTAATCACTTCATTTGCCGTTTGAATATATTCCTCCGGGACTCGGGTCAGAAGCTCTTCGAGCTTACTGTTTTTGTCCTGCAAGGTATAAACTTGAGTGATTTTGCTCTCATCCACCGCACTTCCGATTTTTTTCTGGAATCCGATGCCGCACCCCATTAAAATGACATATTGTCCTTTATCATTGATCGAACGAACCAAATTGTTATTGATAATTTTCTCAATTTTCACCGTTCTATCACCTGCTTGATGTATTTCTCCGGAATTTCAAAATTTATGGCATAAAAAAAATACCATATGCCAAAGAAGATATACATCCCTTTTGCAACGGTATAGCCTGCATCACCAGTAACAACCCTATTACATATTTTATTATATGATGACCGCGCAAAAATGTCAATTGCAATCTAATTTCTCTGGTTTTATTTGGATATTTACACAATATATGAACAAAAGAATCATGCAACATGCTGTAATCCAATTAGATTTCACCAGATCTATCATACAGCGTTAAGTTGAAATAATGCAATTTCTCAGAATTATATCTAAACGAAGGCAAATATATTTGGTACCACGCAATTAAAAAACCGGTTTACTTGTGCTGAATTTGAAATTATCTTTCTCATATCTATAAGACACAGTCTGGGAGCTGTTCGTCCAGATATGTTTCCAGAAGCGCGAGTTCGCTGCTAATGTTTAAATCCTTCTTGCGACTCCCATAGATTTCCCATGTGTAATCCCCTGCCAAAGAAATAGCTTTCACATGTAAATAATTCTGCATGGGGAAAAGCGGAGTAACAGCGAGTCCCGATTTTTCTGTACAAAGTCTGTAAAGTGTGCCTCCGTCCATGGTCTTTGCAATCACCTTCGGTGCAAAACCGTGTATACGGCAGGCAACAATGAAGTCGTGATAGATCTGAAAAGATTCATTCATGAGGATCAGGTTTTCATTGCGCAACATATCCAGAGAAATGACTTTCTCGTTATATAAAGGATGACCCTCGTAGACGAGCAGAACAACAGGACAAACACAGCGCAGCTTTTGTGCCAAGTTGCCGGCATGGGCATTTCCAACGACGAATCCATAATCTATTTCAGAAGAAAGAATCTTCTGAATCAGAATCTGGTTAGAATATTCGCACCAGTGAATCTGAATTTCCCGATGCATCTCAATGAACTGATAAAGAATGTTTAATGGAAACAGTTGGAGTGTGCCAGTGGCGAAACCGATTCTCAGCAATCGGTCTTCTTCTATCCTCTCCATACGGGATTGCAGCAGCTGCAAATCCTTACAGATTTTTACACACTGTTCATAAAAAAGATCCCCACTTTTCGTAGCAAATACGCCGTTCTTTGTCCTGTTGAAAAAGGTTGTGCCGAATTCTGCTTCCAGGTTCTGAATAATTTTCCCCAGCCCTTGCGGTGAGATAAACAGTTTCTTTGCCGCAGCATGTATGCTTTTTTCTTCATAAACACTTCGGAAATATTCCAGATGCATTGTATCCATTCCCCATTCTCCTGAAAAACAAAGTAGTGTACATCTCGTACACTACTTTATTTTAGCAGATTCAAATATGGTTTGCCACTTCAAATGCGTCCCAAATTGCATACATGATGTTGGAAACTTTTTTCGCATCTCCAAGAAGATAGATTTCTGGCACTTCAAATTCTAGTTCCTGATACAGAGAATTTTCTTCCTTATAGCCTACTGACAAGATTACACTGTCGCAGGAAATCTGCTTCTCACCATCTTTTCCGACAGCAGTCAGGACACCGTTCTGATAACCCGTGACTTTTGCTCCGGTGATAATGTCGATTCCATTAAAGGGCAGTAAAGCCTCCAACATATCTTTATTGGCATGGCAGAGCGGACCGTTTACTGCCATGATCTTGTCCAGCGTTTCTACGATTGTGACTTTTTTACCGTGCTGTGCGAGCCAGAGTGCTGTCTCGCAGCCGACCAGCCCCCCGCCGACAACAACGGTCGAATCTCCGCAGTCCTTCTCCTTCAAGAGTACCTGAGAGGCAGTATATACATGTTCGTCATCGTCCAGAGAGAATACTTTCGGCGAAGATCCGGTAGCAACGATAAGCGTGTCGAAATCTGCGTTTAGGACATCTTCTTTTGTCAATGCAGTATTCAGATGGACGGGTACATTCAAGCGCTTTAGTTCTCTGGTATACCAGTCGGCCAATGCGATGTCATCTTCCTTGGATTCAGGTGCTCCTCCAGGAATCAGATTGCCACCCAGACGGTTTGTTTTTTCAAAGATTTCAGGTTTGTGACCTCTTATGGCCAGTACCCTTGCAGCTTCGCATCCAGCGACGCCTCCGCCTATAATCAGCACTTTTTTGGACCGAATGATGGGTTCATAGGCTGTGACTCGTTCTCTTGCCGCTTGAGGATTGACGGCGCAGTTGATCAGGGAATATTCTGCAACACGGCCCATGCAGCCCTCTTGACATGAAATACAGGGACGAATCTCACCGAGACGCCCGGATCTCAGTTTGTTGCAGTAGTCGGGATCGGCCAGAAGCGGACGTCCCAAATCAATCACATCACAGACCCCGTTTTGGATTGCTTCCAACGCCATGTCCGGATTGTCCATACGTCCGGCACAGAAGACAGGAATATTTACGACTTCTTTGACCATTTTACAGTATTTCCGATACAGCCCTTTTTCCTGATACATCGGCGGATGATTCCACCACCATGCATCGTAGGTTCCAACATCTGTGTCCAGTGCATCGTAACCATAGGATTCCAAAAGTTTTGCGGCTTCCAGCCCCTCTTCAGTATCCCTGCCCTTTTCCTCGAATTCCTCGCCCGGAAGAGCACCTACTCGCCAATCCTTGATCATACTCTTTACGCTGAAACGAAGAGTAACCGGAAAATCCTGTCCGCAGCGTTTCTTAATTTCTTCTACAACTTCCTTTGCAAAACGAAGACGGTTTTCAAGAGAGCCGCCGTATTCATCTGTTCTCTGATTAAACAGGGAGATTGCAAACTGATCCATCAGATATCCTTCATGTACGGCGTGGATCTGCACACCGTCGAATCCGGCGCGTTTTGCGTGAAATGCGGCTTCTCCGAATTGTTTCACAATGGCATGGATCTCGTCGACGCTGATTTCACGGCAGATTTTGTCCAGCCAGCGGTGCGGGATAGGAGAAGGTGCGATGGGAGGAATGTCACCCACATTGGTTGGAATCGTCACACGTCCGAAACCACCGCTTAGCTGCAGAAAAATTTTACTTCCGTATGCATGAACTCGTTCCGTCATCTCGCGGCTTGTCCGAACAAAATGGACCGGCTTATAAAGCGGGTTTGGGACATTCGAAGGGTCCTGCTTCTCAACAATCTGGTCGAAAAATGTGACTCCAGTGATAATCAGACCGGTGTCTCCTTTGGCACGCTCCACATAGTAGTCGATTCCCCGCTGATTCCAGCCGCCGTTTGCATCTGCAAGACCCAGAGGCCCCATTGGTGCCATTGCGAAGCGGTTCTTTAATGTAATGCTTCCTACTTTGACAGGAGAAAATAGTTCTTTGTACTTCATGATAACTCCTTCCCTAAATATAGATTTAAACTGCGGAACACCTGTGCAGCACTTTATTTAATCATATATCAAAAAGATAAAGGAATGGTATCAGAAGATTCTTTCCACATGGAAATAAAATGATGTCAGTCGTTTTCATATTTTTCGGGTGTGAGTTAGACCTTGTTTGAAAAAAAGGTTACACAATAGTAAGATAAGCGTTCCATGAAAATTGTTTCTTCATTATCAAACCGACAAAAAGAGCAAAAATATCGAAATGTTGACTTTGCACATGATAAGTTCTGCACTTGTAGTGCAAAGAGGTATACTATATAGATACTAACATGACATTTCGGTTAGATAGTCAAACCAAGGCCAGAATGACGGAGATTTGCGCTCTGCTAGGCATGACCACCTCTACTGCCTTTCATATATTAGCAAATACCTTTGGGCGGGCCCATTGTATGCCGTTTTCTGTAAAATCGAATTCTCTTCCGTCCACGGTAACACATGCACAGATGCTGTCCGATGCAGATAACATTTTAAGCGCTTTCGCCCAGGACTACAAGAGGATGGCCAAATGATCTGGATTACAGTAGACAATGCGATTGCCATCCATTCCTATGTCATTGAAAAGAGCGGTGGCCTGGATGGGCTGCGAGACAGAGATATTCTGAAGTCTGCTATCTCTTCACCACTCCTGTCTTTTGGCGGAACAGAATTGATTCCAACCGACCTTGAGGAAATTGCCAAACTTGGTTTTGGATTAGCCGCCAACCATGCGTTTTTAGACGCTAATAAGCGCATCGGTGCCATGATGGTGTAAGCTTCTGCTTAAGTAGAGGGTTATATGCCCCATCTACAGCAGAGCGAACTGACAGAGATTTTTATTGACATTGCCGACGGTTCCGCAAAAGAGTAAGATTTGCTGCAATGGCTTAAACAGCACTTATAGCATAATCCTTATTGTTGTTCTACCACAGGAGAGATAACGAAATTGTTGTCTCTCCTGCTTTGTTTTAAAAAAAACGTTAAAAACCTGACTACTGCATATGCCCTGATATGCTCCACAGCGTTCTTAAAGTGCTTATACCTATGTTGGTCGAGAATAACGCGATGCTCTATATTTTATCCATATCGAGTGATATCGAAGATTTATATTCATTCTTGTCGAGTGTTGTCAAGGATTTGCGTAGCGCCTCCCTACCAAGGCAATGTAAATTTTTTTGACATCTTTATGCAAGATTATGTCGATTGAGGTAAAACCGGCGTAGTCAAAGTAACATGACAAAGATGACGAAAATATTGAGCATCGGTCTAGTGTGCTGTCTGCCAGCTTCTGTATTAACGATGAGCGCAGGCGCTTGTAGAGACACCACTTCTTTATAAATCCAATTTCCTTGAGTTCCTTGTCCAAGTTTCTCACCACTTTGTAGGCATAGGCCTTTGCTCCATCAAGACAAGAGCAACTTCATCGGTATGAATAAATAACTGGTGATCAAAATAGTTCTTCCTTTTATTCGCATATATGTTAATTAGATAACAGTTATTTTATATTAACATTAAAGCTAATACATATTATATTAGCATTTTTGTTAATTAAATCCTTGCTTTTTCATTTGCCGTACGATATACTATTTATAAAAGGCGGTGTATTCATGACTGTAGGAGATAAAATCAAGATAATCAGAACTTTTCGAGGCATGACACAAAAGCAGTTAGCTATGGAAGTAGGCCTCGAAAATAAGGGTGCAGAAAATCGGATTGCGCAATATGAAATCAACTACCGAGCGCCTAAAAAAGAACTCCTCGACCTAATATCCAAGGCGCTTTCTGTCAATCCGCAAAACTTCTACGACCATGCGCCTGGCTCTATGGAGGCGTTTTTCCATCATCTATTATGGCTGGAAGAAGAGTTTACTGGTGTTCTCAATTTGTTTCAGATGCATCGGTATCCTGATTCCTATAATTTATATGACAATTTTGTACTGTATCACGACAGCGATGACTGGCCTCCCCGTGAGCCTGTGGGAATCTACTTTGACTCTCTTCCAGTAAATGATTTTCTTAAAGAATGGTTACTGCGCAAACAAGAGCTGAAAGCAAAGGAGATCACCCCAGAGGAATATTTTGAATGGAAACTTAATTGGCCGGATACTTGTGACGATTGCGGGAAACACGAACCTAGTATTCCATGGCGGAAAGATAAATAAGGACAAGCAAAAAAACCGTCCTACTGAATGACAAATTCAGTAGGACGGTTTTGCTTGTCCCTTGCAATAATGCCTAACTCAACCGGTAGATACTTTTAGTCTCATCTCAGTATCATTCAGCAAAGCAACAGGTCAAAAAGCCTGTATTTGTGCGGGTTTTAGCCTTTTGGACGCCATTCCCACTCGCCGAGTTGAATCCATTTCTAAACTTTTTTGTATAGAGGATTTGACGTGATTTAATTTGACGCAGATTATCCTTATCCTAAGGTCTATTCGGACTTTTGCTATCAAAAATCTATCCCAGCCATCCTATCAAGGGTTTTGCTTGAGATGAACGATTGGGTGGTTTAGGGGTATTATAACAAATCAAATGTTTTTTTCATAGCAAATATACGAGACATCAACAAACAAAAGCGCATTGGTATTTTCGAGTATAAAAGATTAACTTCATTTTCTAACGCGATATATTTCTATTCACGGTGTCCAACGCGAATTTGCAAGTCTATAATCCATTTTCAACAAAATTCAAATTTGTAATTAAGGTATCTTTTTACTCGATCTAAATCAATCTCTCCGTTAAGATAATCTTTTGGATGGATAGAAACAATCAGTTTACTAACAACTTTATCCTCAGATTGTACAAAGCAATCGATTGTCTTTTGGCTTACAATTTTCTTTATTGCTTCTCGTATTGCAGTTCTCCCCGAGCCAATGAGTGGAACACAGAGTGTATCACAATGTCCCCTCCTTCGAATTGCATCAACTACTGCAATCAGGGCGGTGGTTACATTTTCGATGGTCTGCTTTCCCTAGAAAAGCTCGCTCTTTTGCGCGACTGCACTGTCGTTCCCGCTTTATGCTACAGCACATTATCGATTGTCTACCAACGCTGCACAGCGTTCCGCCTGTGCCAAATACGGCAGGATAAATTCATCTACCACCTTTTGGTATTCGAACCTTGGCTCTTCCTGAATGGCATCATACAAACGGATGTATGTCGACTGCATCTTGAGCACAAACGCTTCTGCCGACCCGGTTTGATTCATGCGGGCGCACAATGCGTCCTGCTGCGCGGCATCCATGCCATCCGCCGGGAAATCCACCACAGCGCTGAGCTGGAAGCTCTCATAGGCCTCGTCACCCTGCACCTTGTAGTACAGCGCCGCATAGGGGCTGCCCTGTGCAATATCCAACTCCAGATACGGCAATTCACCTTCCGTCATCACCAGCCGGGAGGCAACACCCCGCGCCGCCAACTCCTCTGTCAGAGTGTTGCACCGCGCCATCACACCGCCAAAACCAGGCGGGAAAATCAGGGCATCCGGCGGCACCAGCTTGCTGGTCTGATAAGAGGTTTGCCGTGCCAACATCGCACCTGCAAGCAATCGCTCGATCAACTGCTCGCTAGACTTGCTGGCTGCCGTTACCGTCAGGGTGTCATACTGCGGATACTTCTCCTGCATCGTGCGGAACGCCGTTTGCAACAGCGCTACCAGAGCCTTCCCCCACTCTGCCTGTGCCACATAAGCACCACTGATATGCAGGCATCCATTCGCCTCGCACATGATTAACAGCGCGCAGATCTGCTGGTTATGTACATAGGCCAGACATAGCGGAGGCAGTACCTTGCCCGGCGCATGCTTCATAGATAAGAAGGACAGTTCATCCGTCTGTGATAGCTGGGAATACGCCAACGCTGCCTGCGCGGGCAGACTGCGCAGGGGCATGATATGCTCCTGCGTTGCTACGGACGGCGTGGGAAGCGTTGCAAAATAGCTAGTTTTCAAGTTGGCGACCGGGAGACGGAACAGGGTTTCGCCTTCCTCCGGAAGCAGATAGCCATGGCGCAAAAACAAGCTGTGTAGTGCTCTGGCCTGCTCGGGCGCACAGGAATACGCGACGTAAATCTGCGGCAACCCCATGGTGCGCGCCACATTTTCGACTTCCCGCAGCAAGTCAGCAGCCACCCCCCGACGACGATAAGGTTCCGCTACAAAAAGGGTCAGCAGGCGCAGCACGTCATTGCCGGGCGACACTCCCGCCGCGCCGCAAATCACATCGCCACAATAAGCCGCAAGCACCAGCCCATTTTGCTGCAGCGCTGCCTGCTGGCTGCGGAACAGAAACGGCGCAGCCTGTTTGCGCTCCTCTCCGCGGAGCAGGCGTACCAAAATTTCATCCATAGCTGCTTTTTCCTTTCCAACCGTTATTCGTTAAAATAAATATCATCTACGGCATTCATAAAATCATTCAGCTCCATGTGGAAGGTGCCGGAGTTGTCGGACTGCGCAAACAGGCCCTGTGTGTTCGCCTTCACATCATAGTGCACGCGTCCGTCTTTTTCGGTTACCTTAACATACCTCCGCTCCATACGCGCCCAAGGATTGCGCAGCGTAACATATTTTCTGCCGTCAATCTCCTCGCAGCCGACCACCGAATAGGCATGCTGTTGCACAAACCCAGCCTCCATCGATTCTCCGTTCAGACCATGTCCCTGTATTTTTTCCGGAATAAAACTCTGCGTGCCTACCGAAACTGGCTTGCCGTGTTCCAATGCCTGCCGCATCGCATCATATTGCATCGCGGCCCAGCGTGTATATTTGGGCGTGCCATCCACGTTTTGGGCAAAACGACGGTACTCAAGTCCGGGTATGTCCAGATTCGCATAAAAGCTTTCCATATAATCGGCAATCTTGCGCATCTGTTCGTCAACATATTCATCGTCATCAGGATGCTCATTCCGAACATCCCGAAGATAATTCATATAATAATCTGGATTTGATTTCCAGTTCCTCCAATCCACCATGGTTTCCCGTAAATCTTCAATCGTAAGCGCTGACTTGGCATATCGAACTTGCTCGCCCTTGGTCGTATAGCTGCGCAAATAACGGTGTTCCAGCTGACTGTGCAAACCGACTTGCACTACCGTAATCATGTTCGGATCGATTTGCATAGTGCTTTTCATTTCATTCTGTCTCCATGTCATGGATAGCGGATCTAGATCACCACCTAGGCCTACAAATTGTTCCAACGGGGTAATGCCTTGTTGACTCACCCGCTTCTTGGGGATACCGGTTAGCGTCTCTAAGAAATCGTCGCTGTGCCCACCTTCGATCTGTTTGTAATTACGTTTTCCCTCAGCCCGCTTCTCATTATCTTTGATATGTAGACCGGACGCGGCATAGGCTTTTTGGATCATCTGCACCCACAACGAATTGGCGGTGTAAGCATCCACTCCGGCCAGACGCGGCACTGTCTTTTTCACTGTCACATAAACCGGATGCGTAGCCACTTCGCTCTGCGAAAGATCAAACAGCTCCTTTTTCTCGGTTTTTAACCGGTTTATGATCGGAGTAACTGTTTCAAACTGCTGAACCATCTGCTTCAGCACCTCTGTCACCTTCAACCCGCTTTGCCGAGCCTGATTAATCGTCTCCAACATGGGGGCGAATTCAGGATCCGCGCACACCTGGGCGGCCAGGGCCTCTGCCTGTGGGAGATGATTCAGATCCATACTGTGGAGCAAGTCCTGCAGACCAATTCGTTCTACCGCCAATTCAAACGTTTTTTTGGGTAAATTCTCTAGTTCTTTTTCCAGCTCCTCCTTTTTCTGCTTATCTGTCTCCTGAAGGATTTGCTCAGAGAGCTCAAGAGTCTTCTCTATATGTTCCGGCGTACTCTGCAGCGCGCTTCCCAAATTATCGCGATGATTGATATATGCTTCTGATATTTGGTCTGCTTCCGTCTTATTCACTTTCTTCCAATCCATAAACAGGCGCACTAGTAAATCCTGATCGCTCAGCTTTGTGGGATCGGATTCTAAGGCTCTCTTTTGGACAAATGTCGGTAGGTCTATTATCTCGTCGCAACCCTTTTTGAAAAAGCGCACTGTTACGGTGCCATCCCCATTGTCCCTCAGGCACTCTTTCAGTTTTTCCGGCGTATTGAGCACAAGTGAGCTAATTGCGGCTTCCAGATAGCAGTCGCCCAGCAAGCGCTGTTGGACATCGTTGACAGATGGCTCGTGCGCAAACAAGGGCTGATCTTTCATATCTACCCAGCTGGGCTTAATGCCAGCTGCGATTGACGTTCGTTCAAACTCCTTCTGACTGTAATCCACACAGCATTCCTGCTCCATATCCGAAGGAAGCTCCAGCTGCCCATCTGTAAAGGTATCAAAATACAGCCGGTAACGGTTGATGATAACACTTTCAGGATCCTGCGCATCCGGAGTCGCTGGGTGCCGATGCAGCAGTTTCCGGGCTTTGGCCAGCGCCACGGACTGCTTGTCCGTGCTGGTCGATTCCAAATTCATAGAAGCGTAGGCTTTGATAGCATCCATTACCGCTTTGTACTGCTTGCTGCCGCGAAGTTTCATATCTAATTGGACATTTTGCAAAAGATTTTCCTGAAATGCATTTTTCCGCACATCCGAATAATTTTCACGCACCTGATCGCGGCTGAGCGGCGCAACTTCTTCTGTTTTCTTTTTGCGCTGTGTCCGTGTGGGCGCGGCATCGACCGGCGCTGCGGGCCGCTGCGTCTGCTGTACCTGTTGTGCTCGCTGTTCCTGCTCCTGCTGTATTTGCTGGACGGCCAACGTCTGCACCTGCTCTACTTCCTGCTGTTCCGCCTGTACGACAATCGGCGCCTGCGCCTGCACCTGCTCTATTTTCTGCAACGGATTGCACATTTTTTTCACTCCTAGCTCATGAAGTTATCCTACCCCATCTGGTCAGCGATATAGAAAGACCGCATACATCGGCCTGTAATGCTAATAGATTATTTCCTAATCATACCACATAACCCACCAAAAATGCAAGAAAGCAATCCCTTACTGTACGACCAGATACGCTGGACTTGCCAGCGGATAGTGCCTAAAAATCTTCTATCGGCATCCTTGTATTATAGAGTAGTAGTGATTAGAACCCCTCTCCAAGAGCTGTGCTACACTGTAAGGGATGCTGTGGATTGGTGTCAGCCTCCTACCACAAGATGGTTCAAGAAAGGTTCCAACCACAGCCCCTTACAATTTTGTTAATCAGTTAAATACCGCCAGACGGTTTATGTGGAACAAGTCTACAAAAGTAAGGTGCACTGTGGATGAGCATCACAAATTTTCCGCTGGAGGTTTCCGTATGATAGTTTCTGTTGGTATCGATGTATCAAAGGATAAGCATGACTGTTTTATCGTAACTTCGGAGGGTGGAGCCCTGGCGGATGTGTTAACCGTCTCCAACAACATACATGGTTTTTATACGCTGCTGGAGAGAATCTGGGACTGCACTACACTCCAAGACAAAATAAAAGTAGGGCTTGAGGCAACCGGGTATTACAGCTATAACCTGCTTGGTTTTCTTCTTGACAACGGTCTAGCCACCTATGTCTTGGACTCCTTGCGTACAAACCTCTACCGGAAGAGACTCAGCCTCAGAAAAACCAAAACAGCCCGAGTAGATGAACGCATAATTGCGGCTATGCTTTTGTCCGATGTGGACCTCAAACCCTACACAAAGACAGCATACCACAACGAGGGATTAAAGTCACTCACGAGATACCGTTTTGACAAGGTGAAAGAACGGGCAAAGCTGAAAAGCTCTATTTCTCGATTGGTTTGCATCTTGTTTCCCGAACTGGAAAAGCTGGTTACCATGCTTCACATGGTCTCTGTTTACGCCTTACTGGAGGCGTTCCTCAGCGCCAAGCAGATTGCCGGAGTACATCTGACAAGTCTGAAAGCGCTTCTTGAAACAGCCTCAAATGACCGCTACAAACAGGATATCGCTGTGGAAATCCGAAAAAATGCCAAGAGTTTTATTGGCTCATGGATGTCCGCCAAGTCCCTTGAGTTGCAGCATACCATCCGAATGCTCCGGGGACTGGATAACGAGATAGCTGAAATTGAGGGTAAACACTACAATTCGCACTTTCCCATGCCGCCAATAAGTTGGTTCGTCTGATATTTGCTATGGAAAAATCCAGACAACCCTATTCCCAGCTGGCGGAGTAATTTCATCCTGTTAGCCTACGCCGGGGGCCTTGCGGACCTCAGCTTTGCTATACCTTTTCTGAACGGATCTGTTTTCACCCCCCACCATTCATTTTCGGGGTTGCCTTTTAATAGTTAATCTTCCTTTTTTTATTGACGCTAAGCCGATGCGCTTAGTCCATTATCATCATACTAAGCATAATAGCTTATGCCAATTGGAGTGCGCAAATAAGTTAAATAAAATTGTTTAGGATTCCCTTGGCTTTACTAAGCATTTCTGCTACGCTTTTTCTAAAGACAACCAAAGATTGGAGTTGATGATATGGCGATCGGCGAACGGATTCACTTTTTCTGTCTCCTGCGTGGGATGACACAGAAATATCTTGGCATGGCGTTAGGCTTCCCGGAGAAGTCTGCCGATGTGCGCCTTGCTCAGTACGAAACAGGATCAAGAACCCCAAAGGCAGACCTTACCGCTGCCTTGGCCCAAGTACGGGATGTCTCGCCCCATGCGCTCTCCGTCCCGGACATAGACTCCTATGTGGGGCTCATGCACACCTTGTTTACCCTGGAGGACAACTACGGGCTGAGAGTCACGGAGCAGGACGGTGAGCTTGCCTTACAGGTGGATTTCTGCAAAAACAAGGACGCCGCCCGGCTGCATGAAATGCTCTGGGCCTGGCGGGAACAGGCGGCCAAATTGGAAGCCGGTGAGATATCTCAGGAGGAGTACGACCACTGGCGTTACCACTACCCGGAGTACGACAGCAGCCAGATCCGTGCCAAGGTGCCGCCGGAGGGCCTGATCTGACCCTCTCACTTGTAGGCCACAGGAAAGGCCACTTGTTGCACGAAATGCGAAAATTCAGATAAATGAGAGCAAAACAAAAAAGGTCTAACTGATTAGCAAAAATCAGTTAGACCTTTTCTCTTAGAATAAAAATCCTGCGTATTCGCAAGCCACCCGATTTTTCTTTTCAAACTCAATAAATCGGGATTTGGCGAGTGCTATCAATCTGCTATCAAATGGGGAATTTAAAGATCAAAAAGTCAGTGTTTTCAAGGGTTTGTGGACCCTCATATCCACTTTTTGCTTATTCCCACTCGTTGTTGGGCATCATATTTAACGGATTTTGCTTCATAAATTTGATACCTCATTTTTTTGATTATTTGATGTGTCCATATTATCCAGCCCTATACGATGGGCTGTTATCAAATTGTTATCGGTGGTGATAACGGGGGGTAGCAGGGTTGTTGTTTTCTCTGGTGGTTTACAACTACATTTTACCACGAAAGGCAGGGAAATGCAATAACCATCCTTGCTGTGGCGTATCAAGGAATCTTACTGAACATATGGCGCACCTTATCCAAACGGCTGTTTGGACGACGGGGCTGGATGATTGGCTCGCCGACAGCGGCCTGATATCCTTTCAGCTCTGTAAGGCATACGCTCCGCCCGTTGGTGTAAAAGGCCAGATCAGTACGGTATGCCTGTATACAGCGGGCGGGAATCTCGCCA
>NZ_JBQKJR010000038.1:0-29511 GCF_052117165.1 Agathobaculum sp. LCP25S3_E8 | reverse complement strand
TTGGTTGTGGAAGGAGAAGTCTTCTCCATTCATGTTTGTACTTTTTTGGCCTTTATACGCCAGAAACCCGGCTTATGCCTGACGCATAGGCCGGGTTTCTCGACAGACTGACCAGCAGCACGCTTTCCAGCGTGCTGCTGGTTTTTTTATCGATAAATTCGTCAACAAATCGAATGAACCGACAACGTTCAGTACTCACACAAAAATGGCGATGCGTCCATAACAAAACGCATCGCCATAATTTCGCAAGGGAACTTCCACTTTATGAATCGCTGTCCATTTAAGCCGTCCTAAATGGGCTTATGCCGCCGGCTCAAAATCCGGTGCGGGCTGCGCACGATCATTGTCGCTGTAATGCCACCATTCCTTATCATATCCGGCAAATCCGCAGGATTCCATCACCGATTCCAGCAGCATCGCATGTTCGCCTGCGGCCGCGGACACATCTTCATAATTCCGATCTGCCAGCGCGGTAAAATCATCAAACCCGGAAGGCATCTCTACCGCCTCCCCTTCCAGTGTCACCAGTGTGACGTCAACCGTGTCGCCACGGATATGTCCCGAATAGCCGTTGGCAGGATTGGCGACATAGTTGCCATCCGGGTAGGTCTCCCACAGGGTCTGCTGTGAATGGGCCGAACGGAATGCATCCCAGATACAAAGCCGGTAGCCTTGCGCCTTGAGCTGCTCCTGCACATCCGACAGTTTTCTGACCGTAGCATAGCGCAGCCATGCATCTTCATAGGCGTAAATCACCGTGCCGGTAAAATTATTTGTGGTAGCGTATCGCAAATCAACCACAATATCCGGAATATAGTCCTGCACGCGGACAAAAGCCTGCGCGTCCTGCGGCGGGTCCGGTATATCTGCGGTTTGCGTATTATCCTCTGCTGCCTCAGGTGTTTCAGCTGCCGACGGAACCTCATTCTCCGTTGCTGCGATATCGGCTGTCTCCTCCGGCGAGGCGGTTTGCTCCTGCGCCGGAATGGTGCAGCCTGACAGCGCGGTCAGCAACAGCGCCGCTGCCAGCCAATACCGATATTTCACCGATTCTCCCCTCCGCCTATTCTTCGATCTGCATGGTTTCCATCTGCTCTTTTGTAATCCCATTCCGCTTTCCATAGTTCGTCCAATAAACGGTGGATGCGCGGAGAAACATGTTTTTGGAGATCGGCATGGTAACCTTCCACGTCTGTGACTTTTCCGCAGCAATAGCGGCAGCCAGCTTTTTCATTTTGGCGCGGACCAGAATCCGAAACGGGGTGGACAGAATTGCCTCGCCGCTCCCGATTTTCAAAACCGAGCCGAACGGATAGCCGTTTTGCTTGCAAAACAGACGGACCATCTGCACCGCGATATCATTCTGCTCCGGCTCCATAAATCCGCAGTTGATGAGAACCGAAACGCGCGGTTTCCACCGCGGCGGATGTTGCTCCAGCGTCTTAAGAAAATGCATCAATGTCACCGGCAGGCCGTCCGCATAGAGCGGAAACACCAGCAGCACATCTGAAAAATCCTCCATGGTCTGGCACAGCTCTCTGTGGTTGTTTCTGGTGACGGCGAAATATGCTGTCTCCGCCCGACACACCTTGGCAAACAGCTCGGCGTATTGCTTGGAATTGGATTTCGGCGCCCGCGGGCTTGCGTTAATCAGCATTATTTTTCCCATGACTGCACCTCGCTCTGCACCGCTTGCTCCACTTCCTGCTCCGGCACAAACACCACACGCCAGCTTGCAAAACTCATATTGTTTGCATTGCGCGCAACCAACTGCCGGAAAATATCCTTTTCTTCCTCCGACAGGTCGCCGTAACCGATGATTACCGCCTGCTTGGGCTTAACATTCCGCTGCACATGATGCGTTTCCCCGTTCCACAGACGAATGAATGCCTGCTGCACCGGAATTGCCCGCTCCAGCATGGTTTTCATCGTCGTATCATAGCTTCCATACTTCACTCTGCTTACATACAGCACCCGGTCACTTTGCGCGATGAGCGGATAAACCTGCACAGCATCATCTCGAATGACACATTTTCCGGGCGTTTTCGTCCAACACCCGAAACAGCCGACACAGTTAGCAATATGCAGTTTTGACAGGTCAATGCACTCCGTACCGCCGCGGTCTGTTTCCGGCAGACGAAGCGGCCTGTCACTCAAAATCAGATTCATGCTTCTCTCCTGTCTTCATTCATACTTATTCAGTGTGTTTTATTATATCATACTTTCTACCAATTTGATATGTACATTTTTCCCATATTAAACATTCCGCTTTTTCAGCGACAGGGTTTTATCTGATTCTGCCCGCCCGATGCATGAATTGCCGCAAAAGCATTTTTTACGGCAAACGCTTCATCCCTGATGCACTGTCTGCTTTTTCGAAGCTCTTCTCACATACATTTTTCCTCATTGCAATCCCGGCTTTTTCATATATTGCCCAACACAGCACCCTCTTCCTCTGCAAAGTTACACAACATTGACCAAAACATACTTATAATTTAACAAATTTATTGTTCCATTCCGTCAATTTTGACAATTGACGCATGATTTTCTGTGTGGTATATTGATAGTCGAAAATAAAACTTAACAAAAATATACGCAAGAAATACCTAAACCAAACCATCTGTTATACGTTCCATTGCGGATGGCTTGGTCTTTTCCTGCCGTATGATACGGCATCTCTGACTATGGCGGTACGCCGGCTCTCCGTCGGCATCGGCAATAAATTTCCATCACAAAAGGAGACTTGAACATGGATTTCCATCTGACCCGTGAACAGGAACTGGTTCGCCAGATGATGCAAGACTTCACTGAAAACGAAGTCAAGCCCATCGCCGCGGAAACCGACAAAACCTCTACTTATCCCCGTGAGACCATCGAAAAGCTGTTTGATTTGGGCGTTATGGGCATGATCGTACCGGAAGAGTTCGGCGGCGCCGGCGCGGACGACCTTTGCTCGGCCATCGCCATCGAAGAGCTGAGCAAGCAGTGCGCTTCCACCGGCGACATTCTCGCTACTCACAATGGCCTGTGCTGCGGCCCGATTATTCAGCACGGCACGCCCGCGCAGAAGGAAAAGTACCTGCGCATGCTGACCGAAGGCCATAAGGTAGGCGCTTTCGCGCTGACCGAGCCGGACGCCGGTTCGGACGCTGCCAAGGGCACCTGCACCGCGGTTCTCGAGGGCGATCATTATGTCCTGAACGGTTCCAAGATCTTCATCACCAACGGTTATGTTGCGGATGTTTTCGTTGTATTCGCCATGACTGATAAGACCAAGGGTACCCGTGGCATTTCCGCGTTCATTGTGGAAAGCTCGTTCCCCGGCTTCTCTGTCGGCAAGCACGAGGAAAAGCTCGGCCTGCACGGCTCGCCCACGGCGGAAATCGTGTTCACCGACTGCATTGTACCGAAAGAAAACCTGCTTGGTCAGGAAGGCAAGGGCTTCAAGATCGCCATGCAGACACTGGACGGCGGCCGTATCGGCATTGCCGCTCAGGCGCTCGGCATTTCCGAGGGCGCAATGGAAGAATCCATCAGCTTCGCCAAGACCCGTGAGCAGTTCGGCCGTCCGATCGCCAAGTTCCAGAACACCCAGTTCGTGTTTGCCGATATGCATGTTGCCATTGAGGCTGCCCGCCTGCTGACCTACAAGGCCGCCTCCCTCAAGACGGAAGGCAAGCCGTTTACGGTTGATGCAGCAACCGCCAAGCTGTTCGCTTCCGAAGCTGCCATGAAGATCACCACCAAGGCGGTCCAGATCCACGGCGGCTACGGCTACACCAAGGATTATCCGGTTGAGCGCATGATGCGTGATGCCAAGATCACCGAGATCTACGAAGGCACGAGCGAAATCCAGCGCGTCGTTATCTCCGGCAACATTCTCGGCAAGTAAGGAACAGGAGGAAAACAGAACATGAAAGCAATCGTTTGTGTAAAGCAGGTTCCGGATACCTCCGGTAAGGTTGCAGTCAATCCCGACGGCACCCTGAACCGCGCATCCATGGCCACTATCATCAACCCCGACGATAAGAACGCAGTGGAAGCAGCCCTCAAGCTCAAGGATGCAACCGGCTGCAAGGTCGTTGTTGTTACCATGGGTCCTCCCCCGGCAGAAGGCATGCTTCGCGAGCTGCTCGCGATGGGCGCGGACGAGGCTATTCTGGTTTCCGGCCGTGAGTTCGGCGGTTCGGATACCTTCGCAACCTCTCAGATCCTTGCCGCCGCTATCAAAAAGCTCGGCATCGAGGATGACGATATCGTATTCTGCGGCCGTCAGGCTATCGACGGCGATACCGCACAGGTAGGCTCTCAGATCGCGGAGAAACTCGATATCCCGCAGATTTCCTATGCTGCCGATATCCAGAAGGAAGGCAACACCATCACCGTTAAGCGCATGCTCGAGGATGGCTACATGACCATCCAGACTCACACGCCCTGCCTGCTCACCTGCATCAAGGAGTTGAATGTTCCCCGCTATATGTCCATCAAGGGCATCATGGGCTGCTATAATAAGCCGGTTACGGTTTATGACTACAACGCCCTGAAGGATGATCCGCTGATCGACCCGGCTACCATTGGCCTGAAGGGTTCTCCCACCAACATCTTCAAGTCCTTTACGCCCCCGCAGAAGGGCCAGGGCAAGATGCTCGAAGGTGCTGACAAGGCTACCTGCGAGACCCTCGCAGCTGAGCTTCTCAAGAAGCACATCATCTGATCGAAAGGAGAAACTATAATGGCTGAATTCAATAACACCAACCTCGCCGATTTTTCCGGCGTATGGGTATTCTGTGAGCAGCGCCAGGGCAAGCTGCAGCCGACCGTGCTGGAGCTGATTTCTGAGGCGCGCAAGCTGGCGGACGATATGGGCACGGAAGTTTGCGGCCTGCTGCTGGGCGGCAAGGGCGTAGGCGACGCAATGGTCAAGGACCTGGGCGCTTACGGCGCGGACAAGGTTCTGGTTGCGGAGGACGACCTGCTCGAGACCTACACCACCGATGCTTACGCAAAGGTGATTTGCGACGTTGTTATGGCTAAGAAGCCGGAAATCATGCTGATCGCGGCGACCAACATCGGCCGTGACCTCGGCCCGCGCTGCGCGGCTCGTCTGCACACCGGTCTGACCGCGGACTGCACGCACCTCGACGTGGACGTTGAGAAGTACGCTGCATTCCTGCAGGAGGCTTCCACGCTGCCGCAGGCACAGATCGACGCGCTCGACCGTGCTGACCGCAACCTGAAGATGACCCGTCCGGCATTCGGCGGTCACCTGATGGCGACCATCATCTGCCCGCGCTTCCGTCCCCAGATGGCAACCGTTCGTCCGGGCGTTCTGAAGAAGGGCGAGTACGACGAGGCGAAGGCAAACGCGGTTGCAGTTGAGAAGGTTGACGTGCAGCTGTCCGATGCGGACCTGCAGACCAAGGTTCTGGAAGTGGTTAAGGAAGCCAAGGAGCTGGTTGACCTGACCGGTGCTGAAGTGGTCGTTTCTGTTGGCCGCGGCATTTCCAAGGATGTTGAGACCGGCATCAAGCTGGCAGAAGAGCTGGCTGGCCTGTTCGGCGGCGTTGTCGGCGGTTCCCGTGCGGCAATTGACTCCGGCTGGCTGACGGCTGACCATCAGGTAGGTCAGACCGGCAAGACCGTACATCCGAAGCTGTATGTTGCGCTGGGCATCTCCGGTGCTATCCAGCACAAGGCTGGCATGCAGGATTCCGAGTGCATCGTAGCAGTCAACAAGGCTGACTCCGCTCCGATCTTCGACGTTGCCGACTACGGCATCTGCGGCGACCTGTTCAAGGTTGTTCCGATGATGATCGACGCTATCAAGGCTGCACAGGCTTCCAAGTAAAGTTCTCTCTTTCCCGCTGATCCCTCAGACAGCACCGATTGTACCTCCTATTCTCTGCCACGGGCCGGAGCATCCCGCGGTGTGTGATTCGCTGCAAAGCCACAGCAGATCCAGTGCTGTTCTCCTTCCCATTCAGTGTGGATTCTCTTCATAAAGGCCGCAGAGCATTTGCTCTGCGGTCTTTTTCTATCTATTCTCTTTTCTCCAAAAATACAAAAACCCGACAGCCATTCGGCTGCCGGGTTTGCATATGCCGTTTTACTCACCCATCACTTGAAAAACGATGTCGCGCGTGCGGTCGCGAGTATCGCACTCGACTAGCGTCAGATTCTGCCATGGGCCAATGGTGATTTCCCCTTCGACAAAGGGAATGACAATAAACGGTGAAAGCAGCGCCGCCTTGATGTGCGACGAACCGTTATCATCATGCCATGTGTCGTGATGATGATAATGAATCACGCGGCCGGTTTCATCTGTATAGGGGGAGAACACGTCCATCGCGGCCTTGAGATCATGATGTACCATGCCCGGTTCAAACTCCAGGGTAGTCAGTCCCGCTACACCACCGGTTGTAAAACCGGTGATGATACCGGACTTCATACCGGTTTCGCGGCAGGCATTGCGCACCGCAGCACGAAAATCATCGGTTACATCGATCATACCCATATGCGCGCGAGTACGATAGGTTTTTGTTTCTGTATAAACTGCCATTATCATTAGACTCCTTTACAGACACTGCAAATACTGTCCGTACAGTGTTTTTGCCAAATCAGATGCATGCCGCTGCAGCGTCTGGCGGCTGATATAGCCCCGCTGATATGCAATTTCCTCCAGACAGGCGATATAACGACCACTTTCATCCTGCACACGCTTGACCTCCTGCGCCGAATCGAGCAGATTATCCGCCGTGCCGGCGTCCAGCCAGACAAAATCCTCATCCAGCTTCACCACACGCAGTTCGCCTCGGCGCAAATATTCCAGGTTCACATCCGTAATTTCCAGTTCGCCGCGTGCGGACGGCTTGAGATTATGCGCAATTTCCATGACCGAATTATCATAGAAATAAAGTCCGGGGACAATATAATTGGATTTGGGATAACGCGGCTTCTCCTCAATCGACACAGCACGGCCTTCCTCATCAAATTCCACCACGCCAAATGCGCGCGGATCATCCACATGATAGCCGAATACACAGGCGCCCTGCCCCAGACGCAGCGCCTGCTGCAAATAGCTCTCAAAATCCGGCGAATAGAAGATATTATCTCCCAATACGAGGCAGACATCATCCTCACCAATAAACTGTTCGCCGATCAGCAGTGCGTCCGCGATACCGCGTGCCACTTCCTGCACCTCATAAGTGATATGCACACCGAAACGTCCGCCCGAACCAAGCAGCCGATAAAACGGACCTTCCTCTCCCGGCGGAATGATAATAAGAATGTCGCGAATGCCCGCCTGCAGCAGCACCGCCAGCGGATAATAGATCATCGGTTTGTCGTATACCGGCAACAAAGGCTTGCACACCGGCCGTGTCATCGGATACAGACGCGAGCCTTTTCCCGCAGCAAGAATAATTCCTTTCATATGGTATTCCTCTATCTCTGGTCTATATTGCGAACTTATTATAGCATATTTTGCGCCGTGTTTCCACAGAAAAATGGTCAATCCCCTTGTATTCGGGCAAGATGATCTCCGTCCACAAATGTGCACATCAGACAAAGCGGCAGCCTACCTCAGCAGACCGCCGCTTTGTCTGTCATGATTCCGTATAAGGCGCATTCGTATCAATGGCCACGGTCTGCACAGCACCATCCCACTGCACATCAAAATCCAGCGCCGCGCCCAAATCACGCAGCTTAAAATAGTTGTTGCCGCCGATCTCGTAAGCGGTGAGGTCGAGCGCCGTGTCCCCCAGATAGACCGATGCCTCGGTCAGCGCTGCCGCTCTGCTGTCCGTCGGAAGCGCGGCCAACTCACCGCCCACCGGTGTGTAAGCCGTATCAGCCGTTAAGTCAATGCGCTGCGCCGCACCGTTCCATGCCACCTCGAACTGTGCATTTGTGCCGGACAGCGCCTGTGCCAAATCGCGCAGCTTGAAATAGTTGTTGCCGCCAATTTCATACGCCGCCAGTGATACAGGCTCACCATCGATCGTCACCTTGTGCGAAGAAACCACCGCCGTCGGGTTGGTCAGCGTACGCAGCGCAGTGATTGTCTGCTGCACCGTGCCCTGCACGCTGTCCTGCGCCGACGGAGTGTTCCAATAGGAGTAGTTCTTTTCCGTCATGCCCGCGGTCAGCTGTGCCAACACGGATTTCAATTCCTCGTTCGAAACCGGCTGTCCGTTAACAGTGCAGATATGTGCGCCCCATGTCCCATCCGGATTTTCACCAATTGCATCCACATAGGTGAGCGCCGCCGTCATCTGATTGCCCTGTTTGGTCAGATACTGTACCTCGCCGCCGTTCATCACCTCATAGCCGTCCACCAAATACGCCTTATCCGCATCAATGTACAGCAGCGTAGTGGGCGAAACATCCGTACCGAAGTTACTCACCCGCTCGGGAATCTTCAAATCTACCAGTCCGCCGTCGTAGGTATACAGGTGCTGGCCACTAAAGCTGCCGCAGTAAAGCTCGGGCGTGCCGTCGCCGTCAAAATCCACCAGCTGCGCCAGCGAAAGTCCCTGCCACATGCCGCTCAACGGACTATCCTTCGACGCTGTTGACGCCGTCCCATACTTTTCCTGCAGCTGCACAATTGCATCCAGATATGCCCGCGCGCCCTTGGGTGTCAAATCCCCCGTTGTGCCTGCCGCCCCCGCAGCACCCAGGCACATTGCTCCTGTCAGCACCGCACACAAAAGTTTCTTGCCCTGTCCAGACATCAGTCATCCTCCTTTTTACATATTCATGATGGTTTCCGACTGCCTTTGCTACTTTGAGTATACTGTGCGGCCTTACCGCTGTCAAGGTATCCGAGCCGGTCGTACAAATTCGTGCATACAGGCGCAAACGCGCCAAAATTGCCAGTTTTGTGCGCATATTTGACGTGAATTTTGATGATAACACAGGTGGAAAACCTACCAAAAAGCGGGTATAATAATATCTGCACGAAAATTACCCGCAGATGGAGGAATAGATATGGTTCGTAACGATTTGCGCAACATTGCCATCATTGCACACGTTGACCACGGCAAGACCACGCTGGTCGACCAGATGCTCAAGCAGGCAGGCGCATTCCGTGAAAATCAGGTGGTGGAAGAGCGCGTCATGGACTCGGGCGACATCGAGCGTGAACGCGGCATCACCATTCTGGCAAAAAATACTTCGGTACATTACAAGGGTGTGAAAATCAACATCGTTGATACCCCGGGCCACGCGGACTTTTCCGGCGAGGTCGAGCGTATCCTCAAGATGGTGGACGGCGTTGTGCTGCTGGTCGATGCAGCGGAAGGCCCGATGCCCCAGACCCGTTTCGTCCTCCAGAAGGCGCTGGAATTCGGTCACAAGATTATCATTGCCATCAACAAAATTGACCGTCCGGACGCGCGTCTGGGCGAAATCGGCGATGAGGTACTCGAGCTGCTGCTCAACCTCGACGCCTCTGATGAACAGCTGGACAGCCCGATTGTTTACTGTTCCGGCCGTGCGGGTACCGCATCCATGTCCCCGAACACCGAGGGCACCGACCTGACCCCGCTGTTTGAGCAGATCCTCGAGCATATCCCGGCGCCGCAGGTCGACACCGAAGGCCCGACCCAGATGCTGGTTTCTTCGATTGACTACAACGAATATGTCGGTCGTATCGGCATCGGCCGTATCGAGCGCGGTTCGGTGAAGGTCGGCCAGCAGGTCATGGTCTGTGACTATCACGGCGCAACCCAGCCGTACAACGCTAAGGTTGTCACGCTCTACACCATCGAAGAGCTGGATCGCAAGCCGGTGGATGAAGCCAAGGCGGGCGAAATCGTATGCTTCTCCGGTATCGAGAATGTTACCATCGGTGAAACGCTGTGCGACCCGGAGCATGTTGAGCCGCTGCCCTTCGTCAAGATTTCCGAGCCGACGGTGGAAATGACCTTCTCGGTCAACGATTCGCCGTTTGCCGGCAAGGAAGGCAAATTCGTCACCTCGCGTCACCTGCGCGAGCGCCTGTTCCGTGAGCTTCTCAAGGACGTATCACTGCGTGTCAACGAAACTGACACAACCGATGCGTTCCGCGTCTGTGGCCGCGGCGAAATGCATCTGTCCATTCTGATTGAAAATCTGCGCCGCGAGGGCTATGAGTTCCAGGTTGGCGCACCCAAGGCACTGTTCAAGGAAATTGACGGCGTCAAGTGCGAGCCGGTCGAGCGCATGATTGCAGATGTGCCGCAGGATGCGGTTGGCGCTATCATGGAAAAGATGGGCAGCCGCAAGGGCGAGCTGGTTTCGATGAACCCCAAGGGCGCAGACCGTATGCGTTTGGAGTTCCTGATTCCGGCGCGCGGTCTGTTTGGCTACCGCACCGAGTTCCTGACCGACACCAAGGGCGAAGGCGTGCTCAGCTCGGTATTCCACAGCTACCAGCCGTACAAGGGCGATATTCAGAAACGCACCACCGGTTCTCTGATTGCGTTTGAAACGGGCGAAGCCGTTGGCTATGGCCTGTTCAACGCACAGGAGCGCGGCCCGCTGTTTATTGGGCCGGGCACGCCGGTGTATGAAGGCATGGTCATCGGTGAGAATCCGCGCGGCGACGATATGGCGGTCAACGTCTGCAAGAAAAAGCAGCTGACCAATATGCGCGCCTCCGGTTCGGACGACGCACTGCGCCTGATTCCACCGCGTCAGATGTCGATTGAGGCTGCGCTTGAGTTTATCTCGGATGATGAACTGCTGGAAATCACCCCCAAGAGCGTGCGTATCCGCAAAAAGATCCTGTCCAATACCGAACGCTTGAAAAAGGCTAAGGGCGGCAAAAAGTAATTTATTTTATCGTAGCAAAGGAGTTTCCTCATGTCTATTAAGCAAGTACTACATACAGATCTCGCACCCGCAGCGGTTGGCCCGTATTCCCAGGCCATCGTAGCAAACAAGATGATTTTCACCTCGGGCCAGATCCCGATTAACCCCAGCACCGGCAAAATTGAAGCAACCACCATCGAGGAGCAGACCGAACAGGTCATGCAAAATCTGCGTTGCGTGCTGGCTGAAGGCGGCGTTTCGTTCGACCGCATCATCAAGACCACCTGCTTCCTCGCGGATATGAATGACTTTGCGGCATTCAACGGCGTGTACGGCAAGTACTTCCCCGAAAGCGCACCGGCTCGTTCCTGCGTACAGGTTGCGGCGTTGCCGATGGACGCAAAGGTTGAGGTAGAGGTTATCGCGGTACAGGGCTGAGCCCTCTATAGCATCTAAACAAAAAGAGGACGGAAATTCCGTCCTCTTTTTGCTATTAACAGCCTTCTTTTGCTTTGACTGCCTGCAAATACTGCCACAGCAGCCAAATGATCACCGCGGCCATAACAATCTTTACCACAAGCGCCAAAAATGGGGATACCGCTCCCACAATTGTGGCAATGATTCCACCGATCAGTGACAGCCAGAAGCACCAGCGGATACGTCCCAGCGGATATGAATAGCCACGGGGCAAAATCAACTCATCCAATGCGAAATAGAAATAGTAATCTGCCACTATCATGACGATCAGCCCTGCCAGCGTAACCAAAAGCAGCAGAATGCTCAGCGCCGATCCAATCGCCAAAATCGTCAGGATCAAACCACCAAAGGTCAGTATAAGGCTGAGTAACATTGTACGCCATGCACGTCCCATGCCGTCCGACACATCACGCATTGCATACACCTCATACAGCTGTATCACTCCCGCCACAAACCCCATAAGCGAGGCGATGATGTGATCAAACGGCAACAGCACCAACGCAATCAGCTGCATCAGCCAATATATCCATAGATTGTGATAAATCGGCCGATGGATTCCTTCCAGATTCTCGTCCATCTCAATCCCTCCTTTGATGCATTCATGATACCAGACCGTATCATGCTTTGCAATAAAAATCCGGTAAAATCTGTAGCGATCGCACAACCTGCGGCGTATTCTCAGTGAAAGGAGGCGGGGGCGCATGACAGACAAAACCCCGGAACAGCTGATTCACGATTATGGAAACACTGTCTACCGGCTGGCCTACGCACAAACGCGCAGCCAGCACGACGCGGATGACATCTTTCAGGAAGTATTTCTGCGCGTGACACAGCATTGGCCGGTATTTGACAGCGAAGATCATGAAAAAGCATGGATACTGCGCGTAACGCTCAACTGTCTGAAAAGTCACTGGCGAGCGGCGTGGCGGCGGCATGATGTACCACTCGACGAGCGCATCCCGTTCCCCGCACCGGAGGAACGCGCACTGGATGACGCGCTGCGCCGGATATCCCCTAAATACCGCGCCGCGGTACATCTGTTTTACTATGAGGGTTATTCCGCCGAGGAAATTGCACGCATGACGGGCGAAAAGCCATCCGCCATCCGCACGCGGCTGACCCGCGCCCGCGCGCAGCTCCGCGACCTGCTGAAAGGAGAGAGCGACGATGAACTTTGAACACACCTACCGCAGCATGAATGACCGCATCACACCGTCTGATACGCTGGTCAGCGATACGCTGACGCGCATCCAGCAGGGCTATCATCCCAAGCACCGCCTGCGACGCGGCACCGCTGTGGCGCTTGCTGCAGTGATTGCGTTGGGCAGCACGGCAGCTGCCCTGCACATTACCGATCAGCTTCCTGCGTTATACGCCGCGGTATCCCGCTTTCTGTCCCCGGTGGAGCAGTCCTGCACGCAGAACGGCATCACGCTGCAAGTGGAATCCGCCTATTTGGAAGGGCATACGGTCTGTATCGTCTTTACTTTGCAGGATACACAAAGCAATCGCCTGACAGCCGACGACCTATGGCTGGATGATTATCGGATCGATGACTGGACACAGGGCGGCGGCAGTTATCAGTTGCTGGATTGGGACGAAGGCACCCAAACCGCAACCTTTTTCGCCGAATTTTCTGTGCTCAACCGCACGCTCGATACATCGGATCCACTGACCTTTTCGGTCGGCACCATATCCCCGGTTCTGTCCCGTCTGGACGGCGAAGAGTTGCCGGTTTCTCTGTCCGATGTACCGACCAAGGCAGCCGTGCAATCTCATATATTGAGCAGCTGCAGCTTACCGGACGGCACCGAAACACCGCAAAGCTATGATTTTCTTGCTCCGCAGATACCGCTCTGGAAAAGTGAGGATGGTCTATTCAGTATATCCGCCGCCACATATGAAAATGGCCAGCTGCACCTGCAATTGTGTACAGACGAAGCAGCCGGTGCCAGCGGCCTGCTGGAGCTGCTTGACGCAAACGGTCAGCCGGTCACTATCAGTGCCTCGTACAGCTATACCGACAGCGGCTTACACTATACAGAAACCGTCTATGCCCTGCCGCAAAGTGCGCTTTCCGGCTGTATACCGGTGCTCTACGGTTCGGTAGCCGGAACTCCCATCCAAGGTGATTGGCGCGTCACCTTCCAACTTGAGGACCAATAACGCAGGCACAAAAAGGGCTTCGGAACCACAGAGTTCCGAAGCCCTTTTCCTGCTTTGCAGCAAATTAGTTCTGATGCTCCTCGATATACTTGACAATGTCACCGATGGTGCTCATCTGAGTAGCCTCTTCGTCGGAGATCGTTACGCCGAAGTTCTCCTCGAGGTCCATCATCAGCTCAACAACGTCCAGAGAGTCCGCGTTCAGATCTTCCTTTACCTTGGTATCCATGGTCATAGTGGAAGCGTCGGCGTCGAACTTGTCAGCCAGGATCTCGCAAACCTTTTCAAACATGGGAATTACACTCCTTCATTTTCATCTTGATTTATTTGTCTGAAAATCCCGATTTTGCGGAACTTTTCATACCGTTTTTGCAGCATCGTATCCATATCCGGCTCGGCAGCCAGCTCTGCAAGCTGATCGCGCAGCGCACGACCCACGTTGCGGATAAGCTGTGCGTTCGTCTGCCCTTCCGGTACAATGCCTTCAATCATGCCGAAATTATATAGATCCTGCGCGGTAATACACAGGGTATCCGCAGCCTCGGCCTCACGGCTGGGATCTTTCCACAGGATGGATGCGCAGCCGCGCGGCGAAATGACCGAATACAATGCATTTTCCAGCATCAGCACACGATCGGCCACAGCCAGTGCCAACGCACCGCCAGAACCGCCTTCGCCCGTCACAATTGAGATGACCGGCGTGCGCAGTTCGATAAACTCATACAGGCAGCGGGCAATCGCCTCTCCCTGTCCGCGCTCTTCCGCGCCCACGCCCGGAAATGCGCCGGTCGTATCGACCAGACAAATCACAGGACGATGGAATTTCTCCGCCTGATGCGCAAGTCTTAACGCCTTGCGGTAGCCTTCCGGATTGGCCATGCCGAAGTTCGCCGCCATTTTTTCCTCGGTCGTCTTGCCCTTGCGATGGCCGATGACGGTCACCGGCATGCCGTTAAACATCGCCACACCCGCGCAGATTGCGTGGTCCTCGCCAAAGTATCGGTCGCCGTGCAGCTCGACAAAGTCGGTAAACAGTTCACCAATATAATCCTCAATCTGCGGACGCTTGGGGTCATGGATGATGCGCATTTTTTCACTTGCAGGTTTATTCGCCATAGTGCCACACCTGCCGTTTCTTTGGTTTGGGCTGTCGATGGAGCTTGAGAAGCGTCTCGAGCGTACCCTTGAGCTTGTTTCGCGGAACTATTTTATCACAGAAGCCGTGCGAAAGCAAGAACTCGGATGACTGAAAATCATCCGGCAGCGTCTCGCCGATTGTGCCTTCGATAACGCGCCGTCCGGCAAAGCCGATGGTCGTACGCGGC
Source organism: Agathobaculum sp. LCP25S3_E8 (assembly GCF_052117165.1). Lineage (NCBI taxonomy): Bacteria > Bacillati > Bacillota > Clostridia > Eubacteriales > Butyricicoccaceae > Agathobaculum > Agathobaculum sp. LCP25S3_E8. Next base: position 14,746 of record NZ_JBQKJR010000038.1, on the reverse strand, counting down.
TCAGCGAGAATAATATCGCCCAGCATGGCAAACGACGCAGTGACGCCGCCGGTGGTCGGGTCGGTCAGCACAGTGATATACAACAGCCCTGCGTCTGAGTGCCGACGCGCCGCCGCCGAAACCTTGGCCATTTGCAGCAGAGAGAACATGCCCTCCTGCATGCGCGCACCGCCCGAACAGGTGAACAGCACCACAGGCAGACCCTTTTCGGTCGCGTATTCAAACAGGCGGGTCAGCTTTTCGCCCACCACCGATCCCATGGATGCCATCATGAAATGACTGTCCATCACACCGATGCAGGTCTCTACTCCGCCGATGCGGCACACGCCGGTCTTGACTGCGTCCGGCATGCCAACCTTTTCAGCCAACTGCGCCGCCTTGTCCGCGTAACCCGGAAAATCAATCGGGTCGGCAGGCGCCAGATCGGCATACAGCTCCATAAAGCTGTCCTTATCCGCAATCTGACGGATGCGCGTGCGCGCGAGCAGCCGCCCGTACCGGCCGCAATGCGGGCACACATACAGGTTTTTACCATAAGCATAGGCTTTCAGCTCCGCGCCGCAGCCTTTGCACTTGACCACCTTGACGCCCGTTTCCTCCTGTGGCTTCATCTCCATAGAGGTCTCCCGCGTTTTCTGGAATAAATCAAGCAGCATGGCGCTTCCTCCCCTCTTTTATCGCTCAAAATCTCCGTTTGCAATCGAATTGGCGTTAAACTCCGCGTCCTCAAACGCTTTGGAACGCAGAATGTGCATCTGATAGTCCGTGCCGGTCACGACGCCCTCGAACAGCGTTTCCGCCAGCGCGCGGCGCATACGGGCAATCGCCTGCTGCCGGTCCGCCCCATAGACAATCAGCTTTCCTATCATGGAATCGTAGAACGGCGGAATCTTATAGCCCTGATACGCCGCCGTATCCATGCGCACGCCCGGTCCGCCCGGCAGGTGCATGGACACCAGTGTGCCCGGGCAGGGCGCGAAGTCACGCGACGGATCCTCCGCATTGATGCGGCATTCAATCGCATGACCGCGCAGCTCCAGATCGTCCTGCGTGAAGGACAGCGGCTCACCTGCCGCCACGCGGATCTGCTCACACACAAGGTCAACGCCAGTCACCTGCTCGGTGACCGGATGCTCGACTTGAATGCGGGTATTCATCTCGCAGAAATAGAAGTTGCGGTCATTGTCAACCAGAAATTCAATGGTGCCTGCGTTGCGGTAGCCCACGCGCTTTGCCAGATCCACTGCCGCCTTGGTCATTTTCGCACGCAGTTCGGGTGTGACAAAGGCCGACGGACTTTCCTCGATCAGCTTCTGGTGGCGGCGCTGCACCGAGCACTCGCGCTCGAACAGATGCACCACATTGCCGAAGCTGTCGCCCAAAATCTGCACCTCGATATGGCGCGGATTATGAATGTATTTTTCCATGTACAGGCGGCCGTCGCCAAAGTTTGCAACCGCTTCCGCCGCCGCGCTGTCGTATGCGTCTTTAAGCCCGCGTACGTCCTGCGCCACACGAATGCCCTTGCCGCCGCCGCCGGAGGCCGCCTTGAGCATCACCGGATAACCAATGCGCTCAGCCTCGGACAGCGCTTCGTCAAAATCGCGCAGCGGGCCGTCTGTGCCGAGTGCAACCGGCACGCCTGCCGCAATGGCATTGCGCTTGGCCTCGGACTTATCGCCCATCAGACGGATGGTCGCGGCGGTCGGACCGATGAAGGCCAGACCGGCCTGCGTGGTACGCTCGGCAAAATCCGGGTTTTCGGACAAAAAGCCAAAGCCCGGATGAATCGCCTGACAACCCGACGCGAGCGCCGCCGAGATGATGTTATCCATATTCAGATAGCTATCCGCCGCGCGGGCCGGACCGATGCACACCGCTTCGTCCGCAATTTGCGCGTGCAGCGCTTCACGGTCAGCCTCGGAGTACACCGCAACCGAAATCACACCCAAGTCGCGGCACGCCTGAATGATGCGGACCGCAATTTCTCCGCGGTTCGCAATGAGTACCTTTTGAAACATGTTTTTCCCCGCCTCAGTCCATGATGACCATGCACTTGATCTCCGCCTCGGCAGCCTTCTGGTCGCCCACCCAGGCAACGCCCTCGGCTACCGCCATCGGGCCGCGGCGCTTGATGAACTTGACCTCCAACCGCAGCGTATCGCCCGGCTTTGCCATCGCGCGGAATTTGGCCTTGTCGATACCGGTATACACCGCGGTCTTGCCGCGAAACTCCGGAATGGACAGCAGCGCCACGCCGCCGACCTGAGCCAGCGCCTCCAAGCGGAACACCGCAGGCATGATCGGGTTGCCCGGGAAGTGCCCTTGGAAGAAAAACTCATCGCCCGTCAGGTGCAGTGTACCAACCGCGTGCTCCTCATCCATTTCGAGGATTTCGTCCACCAACAGCATGGGAGGACGGTGCGGCAGGATCTCCATGATCTGTTCTTTATTCAGCATATATCTTATACCTCTTTCTCATCCAGCGCAAGCGATTTTATCAATCTAATTGCTTTTTATTCAAGACAGGGGGCTTTGATAAGCCCCCTAAACCTCATTCAATGATAACAACCGTCTGGTTATACTCGACCATATCGCCCGGCTGCGCCAAAATGCGCACGACCGTGCCGTCGCACGGCGCCTTGATCTCGTTCATGGTCTTCATCGCTTCGATGATGAACAGTGTGTCGCCTTCCTTGACCTTCTGGCCGACCAGTACAAACGGCGGCGCATCCGGTGCCGGAGAAGAATAGAACGTACCCACCAGCGGACTTTTGACCGGCGTGCCCGCGGGCAATTCCTCGGCTGCTTGTGCAGCAGACGCAGACTCCCCGGCAGCGGCAGGCGCAGCAGCGGGTGCCGCTGCAACCGGCGCGGCCGCGACCGGAACCACCGGCGCCGGCGGCGCGGATTTAATCTTGATTTTTACGTCGTCCATCTCCAGCTCAACCTCGCCCAAGCCTCTGGTCTTGAGCGCATCCATCAGCTCGACGGCAACGTCTTTGAGTTCCTTGATATCCATATCTTACACCTTCTTAATCAGGATGCAGGCATTGTGTCCGCCAAAGCCCAGCGCGTTGGAAATCGCCACATTCACCGGCATCTCGACTGCCTTGTTGGGCGTAATGTCCAGATCGCATTCCGGATCGGCCTCCTGATAGCCGATGGTCGGCGGAATGATGCCGTCACGAATTGCCATGACGCAGGCAATTGCCTCCACCGCCGCCGCGCCGCCAAGCAGGTGGCCGGTCATCGACTTGGTCGAGGAAATCTTGACCTTATACGCCTCATCGCCAAACGCCTTTTTAATGGCGATGGTTTCATATTTTTCGTTGAGCGCAGTCGAAGTGCCGTGCGCGTTGATATAATCCACGTCCGCCGGGGTCAGGCCCGCATCCGTAATCGCGCCCAGAATGGCATGCGCCGCCGCTTCGCCGTCCGGCGAAGGGCTGGTGATATGGTAAGCGTCGCCCGACGCACCGTAGCCTGCAACCTCTGCCAGAATGGTTGCGCCGCGCGCCTCGGCGTGCGACAGGCTCTCGAGTACGAGACAGCCCGCACCCTCGCCCATGACAAAGCCCGAGCGGCGTGCGTCAAACGGAATGGATGCACAGGTCGGGTCATCGCCCATGTGTACCGCCTTCATATTCTGGAAGCCCGCCATCGAGATCGGAATGATGCCGTTCTCAGTACCGCCGCAAATCACAACATCCTGATAGCCGTGACGGATGGTTCGCATCGCCTCGCCGATCGCATGGTTACCGGTTGCACAAGCGGATACCGGGCAGAAATTCTCGCCCTTGAAACCGAAGCGCATCGAGATATAGGCGGCCGCCATATTGGCGATCATCTCAGGGATGCACAGCGGAGACACGCGGCCCGGACCCTTTTCGTTCAGCTTGGGAATCTCCTGCTCGGCAATCTGCAAGCCGCCCACGCCCGAACCATAGATAACGCCCGTACGGTAGGGGTCAAAATTGCCCTCCGTCAGGCCCGCCTGTTCAACCGCCTGCTGTGCTGCGGCCAGCGCAAAATGGCAGTTAATGTCCATGCGGCGCGCCTCACGCTTATCCACATACTGGGTCACATCAAAATCCTTGACCTCAGCGGCCAGCTTTACCTTAAAATCGGATACGTCAAACTTGGTAATCGGCCCAACGCCGCACTTACCGGCCTTGAGCGATGCCCAAAACGTCTCCACGTCATTGCCAACCGGCGTGATTGCGCCCATACCGGTGATGACTACTCGTTCCATCAAAGCATCTCCTTTTTTCCCTCATACTCCCTGCGGCCTAAGCCTGCCGCGAAACTCATTCAAATCATACCGCCGTCGGCCACAATGACCTGACCGGTGACGTAGCTTGCCGCGTCTGACGCCAGAAACGCAACCACACCTGCAATTTCCTCAGGCTTGCCGAAGCGGCCGAGCGAAATCTGCTTGACAGCGCCTTCCTTAACGGCGTCCGGCAGCACCTGCGTCATATCCGTATCTATAAAGCCGGGGGCAACTGCGTTGACCGTGATGCCGCGCGCGCCAAGCTCCTTGCTGGCGGTCTTGGTCATGCCGATCAGGCCCGCCTTGGCGGCAGAATAGTTGATCTGGCCCGGGTTGCCCGCAATGCCGGCAACCGAAGCGATATTGATGATGCGGCCTTGCTTGGCACGCATCATCATCGCGCCGCACTGGCTAATCATATTGAACGCGCCCTTGAGGTTGGTCTTGATGACCGCATCAAACTGATCTTCCTTCATACGAACCATCAGGCCGTCGCGCGTGATGCCCGCATTGTTGACCAGAATATAAGGCACACCCATTTCTTCCTTGATTTCCTTGAGCGCCTTGCCGCAGGCTTCGTAATCCGAAACGTCCCACTGCTTGACAACGGCCTTCACGCCGTGCGCACGGCACTTTTCCGCGACTGCCTCCGCCTTTTCGACCGAGGAAGCGCAGTTGATGACAACATCATGGCCCTCTGCGGCCAATTTTTCCGAAATAGCCGCGCCGATGCCGCGCGAGCCGCCGGTAACGATTGCAATTCCCATCGTTTTTCTCCTTATTCAAAACGCTTGTAAGCGTTCTTCATCAGTTCCTCGGCCTCATTCGTCATGCCGCGGATGATATCCGCGCACGGACGAAGCTCCTTGAGCATGCCCGCGATCTGGCCGGACATAAAGGTGCCTTCCTCGTAGTTGCCGTCCTGCACCGCCTTACGCAGCGAGCCTGCGGTCGCGGCCTCCAGCTCCTCGAGCGACTTATCGGTGTTAATCTTCTCCAGTTCGAGGCATTTGCGCGCCATCGGGGTCTTGAGCGAGCGCACCGGATGACCGGACGGACGGCCGGTTACAACGGTCGAGATATCGGTCGCCTTGAGGACCAGCTCCTTATACTTTTCCGAAATATAGCACTCGTCGGAGGCAAGGAACACCGTACCGCACTGCACGCCCTCGGCGCCCAGCATGAACGCCGCCGCCATGCCGCGGCCGTCCGCGATGCCGCCGGCCGCAACGACCGGGATGCTCAGCGCGTCGACCACCTGCGGAACCAGCGGCATGGTCGTCAGCTCACCGATGTGGCCGCCGCCCTCCATGCCTTCCGCGATAACAGCGTCCGCACCCGCGCGCTCCATGCGCTTGGCCAGCGCTACCGATGCGACAACCGGCATGACCTTAATACCGGCATTTTTCCAGTTTTCCATATATTTGCCCGGATTGCCCGCGCCTGTGGTCAGCACCTCGATTTTTTCATCGATGGCGAGCTGCGCGAGGTCGTCCGCATTCGGAGAGAGCAGCATGATGTTCAGACCCAGCGGCTTATCCGTGATGGCACGGGCCTTGCGAATCTCGTCGCGGATGTAATCAACCGGAGCCGCGCCGCCGGCAATGATGCCGAGACCGCCAGCCTTGGATACCGCCGCTGCAAGATGATGCTCCGCAACCCACGCCATTGCGCCCTGCACAACCGGATACTCGATACCGAGCAATTCTGTAATCTTGGTTTTCATTAAACTCTCTCCTTTACAGTTTCAGTACAAATGCGCCGTAGGTCAGACCGCCGCCGAATCCGGTGCATACAATGGTCTGCCCTGCCTGCAGCAAGCCGTTTTTCCGCATTTCGTCCAGACAAATCGGCACAGAAGCCGAGGAAGTGTTTCCGAAACGGTCCATATTGACATAGACCTTCTCCTTGGGCAGATGATAGCGCTTGGCAATCACGTCGAGGATGCGCAGGTTTGCCTGATGCGGCACAACCCAGTCGATTTCCTCCGCGGACACGCCCGCGCGCTGCAAGGCCGTGTCGATTGCCAGCGGTACGGCATGTGCGGTAAAGCGCACGACCGCCGCGCCCTGCATCTTGAGGAAACGCGCCTTGGGGTCCACCGGACGTTCGGCTGCAAACGGGTCCTCAACCGGCAGCGCTTCCATATATAAATACTCCGCACCCGAGCCGTCCGCCGCGATAAAGGTGGACTGGATGCCGACATTCTCATTTTCGACCGCGCGGTAAACCGCCGCTGCCGCGCCATCACCGAACAGGATGCAGGTCGAACGGTCGGTATAGTCCGTGATGCGGTGCAGCGTCTCCGCCGAAACGACCAGCACGGTCTTGGCCTTACCCGCCTTGATATAGCTGTCCGCGATGTCGGTTGCGGAAACAAAGCCCGCACAGGCGTTGTTGATATCAATTGCGCCCACCTGCCGCGCGCCCAGCTTGTCCTGCAAAACGCTTGCGGTGTTCGGGGTGTTGGTGTCCGGCGTGCAGGTGCTGACCAGAATCAGGTCCAGCTCTTCCGCCGCAATGCCCGCATCCGTCAGCGCGTTCTGCGCCGCGCCGAGGGCAAGCTCCCACGTGTGGGTATTTTTCGCAATGCGCCGCTCTTTGACACCCGTGCGCTTGACGATCCATTCGTCGCTGGTGTCCACCATGGTTTCGAGCATCGCGTTGGTGAGTACAAAATCCGGAATGCACGAACCCGTGCCGATGAGTTGGCTGTTGATGATTTCCACGCTCCCCAAAAGTTCAAATCGCTCTCCCAAAGCGTGGAAAAGCGACAATAGTTTGATTGACAAAGTAATCCTTGACTATTATAATAAAAGGACACGAAAATGTCAACCTTTTCCGAGGTTTGACAGCGATTTTTGGAGGAACGGAACATGGAATACGGTTTTGCATTTTTCCCCGGTCAGGGCGCGCAGGCGCCCGGCATGGGCAAGGATTTGTATGAAAACTCGCAGGCTGCCAAGCTGGTTTTTGAGGAAGCAAGCGACGGTGCCGGGCTGGACGTTGCAAAGCTCTGCTTTGACAGCGACAAGGAAACCCTGTCGCGCACCGAGAACAGCCAGATTGCGATTTTCACGCACTCGATGGCGGCGCTGGCGGCGCTCACCGAAGCAGGCGTAACGTTCAAGGCTGCGGCGGGCTTCTCGCTGGGCGAGTACACCGCGCTTGCCGCGGCAGGCGTGGTAACGCTCGCGGACGGCGTTAAGATTGTCTCGATGCGCGGCAAGCTCATGCAGCAGGCTGCGGACTCGATCGACGGCGGCATGGCGGCCATCCTCGGTCTGGACGACGAAAAGATTGAAGCCGCGTGCGCAGCTGTGACGAGCGGCATCGTGCGTCCGGTCAACTACAACTGCCCCGGTCAGCTGGTCATCGCGGGCGAAAAGGCCGCGCTGGCCGAAGCGGTCGAGAACTGCAAGGCCGCAGGCGCACGCCGCGCGGTACCGCTCGCGGTATCGGGCGCATTCCACACCCCTCTGATGGCGAAGGCCGCAGCGGAACTGCGCGCGTATGTTTCGGATTTCACCTTTGCCGCCCCGAAGATGGACATTTACTCCAATCTGGACGGTCAGGTGCTGGACTGCTCCGATCTGCCCGCGCATCTGGAGCAGCACATGATCTCTCCCGTGCGCTGGACGCAGCTGGTCAAAAACGGTATGGCGGCAGGTCTGACCACCGCATGCGAGGTCGGTCCGGGCAAGACGTTGACCGGCTTTGCGGGCAAAATCAGCAAGGAACTGACCTGCAAGTCCGTGCAGGATATGGCGGGCGTGCAAGCAGCCGCTGAGTAAATCAGAACAGACAGCCAAGGGAGGCGCTTCGGTGCCTCCCTTTTGCCCCCAAAAAATTTTTTCAAAAAATTTTTGAATTTTGAATGGATTCTCCTTTGCCGGTCGTATTGGTAGTGAAAGGCACAAACGACAAGCCAAATTCACTGACAACAATATGTAGGAGGAATTCATATGAAAAAGATGGTAATGGGTACGATCAGCGCAGCTCTGGTTCTCTCGATGGCAGTTACGGGTGCATTCGCCGCGGGCCACGGCTACGGCCGCGGACGGAATTTTGTCGACGCCAACGGCGACGGCGTGTGCGATAACTACGGCACCGGCCGCGGTCAGTACTTCGTCGATGCAGACGGCGACGGCGTATGCGATAACTACGGCACCGGCTGCGGCCGCGGTCAGGGACAGGGCTGCAACAGATAAGTAAACAGAAGAACAATAAGAGGTTGGTACAATGCGGAGCGAACAGGAGGCAAATCGGGCGATCGAGCGGTATGCGGACACCGTCCGACGGATCTGTATGATCCATTTGAAAAACCATGCCGACACGGAGGACATCTTTCAAAACGTATTCTTGAAATATGTGCTCAGCACCGCTGTGTTTGAAAACGAGGAGCACGAAAAGGCGTGGTTCATCCGCGTGACGATCAACGCCTGCCGGGATTTGCTCAAGAGCTTTTTCCGCAGCCGCACCGTTTCGCTCGATACTCTGCTCGACCAACCCGCCGAACTGACGCAGCAGGACCACACCGTACTTGAGGCAGTGCTCGCACTGCCTCCCAAGTACCGCGATGTGGTCTATCTGCATTATTATGAGGGCTACACCGCCCCACAGATCAGCCAAATCCTCAAAAAGAATGTCAACACGATTTATACACTGCTCACCCGCGCCAAACAGGCGCTAAGAGAAACGCTAGGAGGGGACGACGATGCGTGACGAACTGAAAACCGCGCTGGACAAGGTCACGGCGGACGAAGCGCTCCGGCAGTCCACCCGCGCGTTTCTTGCGCGACAGACACACGATTACGGCGCAGCGAAAACCCGTCCGCGCACAGTGCGCCGCATGGCGGCGGCTTTCGCCTGCCTTGCGCTGATTGTGGCCGGCGGCACGGGCTACTGGGCCTATTTCTCCCCCACCTGTGCCATCAGCATTGATATCAACCCATCGGTCGAGCTGGCGGTCAACCGATTTGATAAGGTGATCTCGGTTGACGGCATCGGTGAGGAGGGCGAAGCGCTGGCCGAAACACTCGACGTGCGCTTTCTGAATTATGCCGATGCGCTGAACAGCCTGCTGGCAAACCAGACGATCGAGGACTGCCTTGCACGAAACGAAGTGCTGTCCATCGCAGTCGCCGGAGACAACCAGAGTCAGGCGGATGCGATCCTGGCACAGGCGCAGACCTGCACCGCGGGCACCCGAAACGTCTACTGCCATGCAGCCGACAGCGACGAACTCGAGCACGCGCACGAGGCCGGGCTGTCGTTCGGCAAATATCAGGCCTTTCTCGTTCTACAGTCGCTCGACCCGAGCGTCACCCCTGAGGACGTGCAGGGACTGACCATGCGTGAAATCCGCGATCGGATCGCTGCGCTTGACCCTACCGCGGCGCAGGGGCTGTACGGCGAAGGCTATCACCATGCCGGCAACGGCACAGGGGCTGGTAACGGCGCCGGCAATGGTACAGGCAACGGTTCCGGTAACGGCAATGGCACGGGTACAGGTACCAGTTCCGGTAACGGCACGGGCAGTGGTTCCGGCAACGGCACGGGCATGGGTACAGGCAATGGTTCCGGTAACGGTCAAGGCCACGGCCATCATGGCGCAAACTGAGTCCCGCATGCATTTAACCCCCTTAAGCAGAAATAACTTGACAAATCCCCCGCGATGGAATACACTATTACCACAGAGAATAAAATCTATCAAAACCGTAGGAAAAGGAGGAAGCCGCAATGCTGTCTATTCGGATGAACATGTGCATGATGTGCGGTTTTGCTCGTTTTTCTGCCATGCAGCGCTAACGCTGCAAGCTGTAAGCGGGCCGCTTTTCATGCGGCATGGCACGGTTCAGATGGAAAACGAGCGGAAAGCATACCTTGCTTTCCGCTTTTATTTTGAAAAGGGGGAATGGACTTGGAACAGGATTTCATTGTACGCATCCAAAACCTGAATAAAACCTTCCGCGGACGGGCCGGCACAGTCACCGCACTGGACGGCGTCAATTTGGATATCCGCCGCGGCGAAATCTTTGGCATCATCGGTCTGTCCGGTGCGGGCAAAAGCACACTTGTCCGCTGCATCAACTTTTTGGAAAAGCCGACCGAAGGCACGGTTACCGTGGACGGTCAGGAGCTTGGCGCGCTGTCCAAAAAGGCTCTTCTTGAAGCACGCCGTTCGATGGGCATGATTTTCCAGCAGTTTAACCTGCTGCAGCAGCGCACCGCACTGCAAAACATCTGCTTCCCGCTCGAAATTGCGGGCATGAAAAAGGCGGATGCAGAAAAGCGTGCGCATGAGCTGCTCGAGATCGTCAGCCTGAGCGACCGCGCGGATAATTATCCGTCCCAGCTTTCGGGCGGCCAGCAGCAACGCGTTGCCATCGCCCGCGCGCTGGCGACCAACCCGAAAATCCTGCTGTGCGACGAGGCCACCAGCGCGCTTGACCCAACCACCACACGCTCCATCCTCGCGCTTTTAAAGGAAATCAACAAGACTCTTGGCATTACCATCATTGTCATCACGCATGAAATGGCAGTCATCGAGGAAATCTGTCAGCGCGTGGCAATCATTGATTCCAGCCGCATCGCAGAGATGGGTACGGTCGATCAGGTGTTCACCCGCCCACAGTCGGCAATGGCCAAGCAGCTCATCTATCCGGACGGTAAGCGGGACAAGCTGGCCACCGGCAAGCACTACTGCCGCATCGTGTTCGACGGCAACTCATCGTTTGAACCGGTGGTGTCGAATATGGTACTTGAATGTAAGGCGCCGGTCAACATCATGTTCGCGGACACCAAGGATATTGACGGCCGCGCCTACGGCCAGATGATTCTGCAACTTCCCGAGGACGAACGCGCGGCAAAGCGCGCGCTGGCGTACCTTGAAACCCAGAATGTGCATGTAGAGGAGGGCGACGCCGATGCTTTCACCTGAACTTTGGGCCCAGAGCCTGTGGGAAACCTTATATATGGTCATTGTGTCGACCGCGGTTTCCTATCTGATCGGCCTGCCGCTCGGCCTGCTGCTGGTCGTGACCGATAAAGGCGGCATTCGCCCGATGCCAGTACTCAACACGGTGCTCGGTGTCATCGTTAATATTCTGCGCTCGATTCCGTTCCTCATTCTCGCGGTCATGATTACCCCGATGACGCGCGCGATTGCAGGCAAGGCCATCGGTACCACCGCAATGATCGTGCCGCTGACCGTAGCGGCCGCGCCCTATGTTGCCCGTATGGTCGAGTCCTCCATCAAGGAAGTGCCGTTTGGCGTCATTGAAGCGGCACAATCCATGGGCGCCAGCCCGTGGCAAATTGTCTGGAAGGTGCTCGTCCCCGAAGCCAAACCCTCTCTGATGGTAGGCGGCGCAATCTCGATCGTCACTATCCTCGGCTACTCCGCAATGGCAGGCTTCATTGGCGGCGGCGGTCTGGGCACGGTGGCCGTCAACTACGGCTACAACCGCTATAATTTTGAGATCATGCTGGTAGCCGTTATCATTATTGTCATTGTCGTGCAGATTTTCCAAGTCTGCGGCATGTGGCTTGCGCGCCATCTGGACAAGCGCAACCGCTAATTCCCTTACTTTGTTATCAAAAAATTTGATAAAACACCTGTAGAAAAGGAGAGATTCCCATGAAGAAGAAAATTGCAGCACTGCTGGCAGGCGCACTCTGCCTGTCCGCGCTGGCCGCCTGCGGCGGCGGTAACGACGCACAGACCTCCGATGCCAACGCCTCGGATGACAAGACCATCACGGTCGGCGCGTCCCCCACACCGCACGCGGAAATCCTCAACGCCGCGAAGGATCTTCTGGCCGAGGACGGCTGGACGCTCAACGTTGTGGAGTTCACCGACTATGTACAGCCCAACACCGCACTGGTGGACGGTGACTTGGACGCAAACTACTTCCAGCACATCCCCTATCTGAACAACTTTAACAAGGAAAACAACGCCGATCTGATTTCCGCCATCGAGATGCACTATGAGCCGTTCGGCATCTATCCCGGCAAGACCGCAACCCTCGAAGAACTGGCCGACGGTGCGACCGTTGCGGTTCCGAACGACGGTTCGAACGAGACCCGCGCGCTGCTTCTGCTGCAGGATGCCGGTCTGATTACGCTCAAGGACGGCATCGACCCGACTTCGGATGCAACCAAGCTGGACATTGTGGAAAACCCGAAGAACCTCGACATTCAGGAAATCGCTGCGGAGCAGCTGCCGCGCTCGCTTCAGGACGTTGACCTCGCGGTTATCAACGGCAACTATGCGCTGCAGGCCGACCTGAACGCCAAGGAGGATTCGCTCATCACCGAGAATCCGGAATACGCCAAGGTCTATGTCAACGTGGTTGCCTGCCGCAACGGCGACGAAAACAGCGACAAGATTCAGGCGCTCAAGAAGGCACTTCAGAGCGACACGGTCAAGCAGTTCATCGACGACACCTACAAGGGCGCTGTCGTTGCCGTTTTCTAAAATTTATCCCAATAAAAAGCATCATCCCTCTGCCGCTTTCGCGGCAGAGGGACTTTTTCATGCAGCTATCGTTATAGATTGCCCAGCTTTTCACCGACCAGTGCTTTCTGCGCATCGGTCAGTGTCCAGCTGAACCGGATCTCCACAATGCAGTCCGCATAGCTCAGCAGATAGTGGTCGCTCAGCCCGGTGTCCTGCCAGCCCATTTGCCATGCTTCGTTTGCGCCCCATGGCGCAGCGTCGCACGGCTGACAGGTTTTTCGGAAGCCTTCCAGTGAGCGGTCATCCTCCTGCTCAGCAAGGCGCTGTGCACGGCATCGGTCGTACAGCGCGGGCAGTTTGACTTCGGTAACCGTGTAGTCGAGCGTCGGGATGAACACATCCGCACCGTTCGCGGAGCCCCACTCTCTGCCATCGCACACGGCAACAATTGGCGAGACATCTTCCGTCCAACTGGACTGATATGCCGCCTCCGGCAGTTCATCGCCCCACAGGTCGGCAAGCGTCAGCGGCGGTTCATCCGCAGTGAGATTTCTGTCCAGCCAGCCGTTTTGGGTTGCGCGAATCGTGCCGAACACAATGGCGGCCATCATACCGAACGCGAGCACCACATCCACCGCCAAAGTGACTGCTCGGTTAACCCCGCGCGACACCTTTTTGCGCTTGAGCAGCTGCTTGACCCCCTGCACCACACCAGTCAGCACGATCATATACAGCACCATTACAATACTGACCACGCGCAACAGCGGCGAACCGGTGGTCACATTGTAGAGTATCTGCATTGCAAACGCTGCCGAGCACACCATGAATATGATGCGCTGAAACAGGCGTGTGTTGGGCGTATCGACAAACTCGCCGCGCACCGCCGCTTTGCGTGCGCGGGCGCGCCAGCACAGGTAAGCGATAATCTCGACAATACACAACAACGCGAGCAGCGGCCACACCACCCCCAGAAATAGATTGGTCACGCTGGAAAACAACCCGATCGGGTCATTCCCTATGTCATGCACCAACATCGCGCTCCACCACAGTCCGATGGCCAGCAGGATACCGTATGGCACCAGAAAACCCTTTACCATCGCGGCATGGATGGTTTCGAGTTCCAGTTCCGGGTCGGTCTCGATCGGTACAGGATCGGGTTGGTCGGTGCAGAAAATCTGCATCTGCGCCCAGCTGCACACATACTGCCAGCCCGCATGCGCGCTGAACGCATGGTACACCTGCTGGCCTTCGGTCGGGCTGGGGTCAAAATCGGACGCTTTGGGATAATAGGTAACGGCAAACCGCAGCTTTTTCGGCTCAATGCGGCGATAGACCCAGCCAAGGCCGGTCACGCGATCGATCATCCAGCCCTTGGCGGCCATTTTCTCCAAATGCCGCTCGACGCCCGTACGATCATAAAAGGACAGCGTTTCCATTCTGCGTTTGGTCTTTCTCATCACGGCGCCTCCTTTCCAAAAGCCCGTTCATAGTCCATCATCTGTGCGCGCAGCCGCTGATATTCCTGTTCGAGTCTCTCCCTCCCCTTGTCGGTCAGAAGGTAGCTGCGGCGGCGGCCGTCCACGTTCACCTCGCGAATCATCTCCGCTTCCAAAAACTGCTCAAGCAAATTGTACATCGTGCCTGAACCGACTGTGACACGTCCCTGCGTCATGGCCGATACCTTGTCGAAAATATCAATGCCGTAGCACTCCTCCCGCAAGCACAACAGCACATAGAACATCTGCTCGGTCAGCGTCTGAAACTTGGCTCTCGGCATGGCTCCTCACCTCAATCTCGAATATCGAGTTTCTGTGCTTTCATTATATCTCGAATATCGAGAAAGTCAAGTGCAAATCGATAACATCTGTAAAATGAAAGCCTCTGCATGCGCAGAGGCTCAGTCTGTCGAGAAACCCGGCCTATGCGTCAGGCATAAGCCGGGTTTCTGGCGTATAAAGGCCAAAAAAGTACAAACATGAATGGAGAAGACTTCTCCTTCCACAACC
>NZ_JBQKJR010000037.1:0-30121 GCF_052117165.1 Agathobaculum sp. LCP25S3_E8 | reverse complement strand
GGTTGTGGAAGGAGAAGTCTTCTCCATTCATGTTTGTACTTTTTTGGCCTTTATACGCCAGAAACCCGGCTTATGCCTGACGCATAGGCCGGGTTTCTCGACAGACTGAGAAAGGAGTCATCAGACTCCTTCCATTTCACAGTTTAGTTTTTGATAAACTATCCTTGCGTCGATAAGGCAACTTCAGAATGCAAGCTGAATGATGTCCTATCAGCAAAGAAATTTATATACCCGACAAAATGTCAACTATACAAGCGGCATCACCCACACTATAATAAAAATGAACTCAGGTTTTCGTATTTTTTGTTGTCATCGTATCACCGCCCAGGGGACAGTCTGCCTTCTGTGCCGTTATAAATGAATTGGCAACCAAGAATTGACGTGCTACCGCAGGTACACGCACGAAATTCGCATGAAATCAAGGCCCCAAGGACATAGAACTGCTGTGCAGCGCTATGTCCTTTTTGATACCCAGGGAAAGATCATTTGTGTGAGAAATCAGCAAAATAGGAACCATTGGAAACTGCTTCTGTGTAAAGCAAGTATGACCAGCTTACAGGTAGGAATTTTTAAGCCAGCCATGTGACGGATAGTCGTAAACACGAGAAAGCAAGGCGAAAACTTTTCATCTTTACAATACTTTTGGAGCCAACTACAATATACTTGAACCATGTCAGAGTAATTTTGTCAGAGTAAGCCGCCCAGGGGATAGTATGCCTTTGAGTTGCCAAAATGCCAAGAATTCATAGAAATTGGAAAGTATGCAGCATTTGAACGATGGAAACAAAGCTATTTTATGCAATGACTGAGATGGGAAGCCTGTCCTGAGAAGTCTGCTTCCTCCCTTACGAAAACCGCAAGTGTACAGATTCTCAGTTTATTATTATACTATGCTTAAATCAGGTCAGAGTATTTTTTTGAGTTAGTGTAGCCCGCCCGGGGAGCAGTCTGCCCTCCGGACCGTAAGATTTTGAAGAACGCTGAATAGCCTACCATACAGACTATCACGAATGACGGACGTAAAACTGTTTTTATGCAGTATTATGTCCGTTTTTGCGTTCAGAAGGGAAAATTTGTATGAGAAATCAGCAAAACAGGAATGATCGGAACTTGCTTCCGCGCCACAGACGGGTATCACGCACGCCAGAGCGATGCACGTCAGGAAGCCGAAACAACGCCGCACTTGCCCATTCGCAAAAGGCGGCCACGAGTGAACACTCACCGGCGCTGCCCATTCGCAGCGTTTTGGTTGAGGACGGACAGGGGAAAATCAAAAGCAATGATCTCCGGGCGTTCCGCACAGCCGGTGCGGCCGCCAAGAGGGGCCGGCTTACCCTCGCCCGTGTCCGGCAGGACGGTTTTTTCCTCGCGCAAATCGGCTGCGCTTCCGGCAGCCGACCAAGAGCGCACACGCTTCGCGTGACCGGCATTTGTCCGGCGCTGCGCTCGCCGCGTACCCATGGTGCAGCCGCTTTTGCGGCGCACGCGGCAACCAATGCTAACCCAAAATTCAACAGAGACAGAGCGAACAACTCGCCGCTCCCCTTCCCCATCCCGGCAGAAAACCACACATTTAATCAGAAAGAGCGTGATAACACGCATCTAAAATGCGCATCCTTCTGTGCGGCACGGGGAAAGCGGGCGGAAATCCATCCTTTTGCAGACGGGTGAGCTGCGCCTGTCTCCCGACGCACAAGAGGTGCAATGATGAAAACCTATGCCATTTATCAAAACCTGCTCACACAAGTCGAGCGCGTATTCCGCCACTGCCGCCAAGGCAGTATCCAGACCCGCCGTCGGTACAAAGAGGCCGTCTGCTGCTTCTGTTATTTTCTGGCGGAAGTCTGCCATGTCGAGCGCGTTGCCAACATCGCGCCTAAGCACATTTATGCGTACACGGAATTCCTTAAGGAAAACCGCCGTGTGCGTCCATCATAAAGACCAACCTCGCCGCCATCCTGTTTTTCCACGACCAGCTGCCGAGCTGCAAGCACCCCAAGCTGCCGACCAACGCGATGCTCGATCTGGAGCAGCGCTCATTCGGCAAGGTCGACCGCACATGGCGCGACGATGAGGTCAACCGCATGATAGGCAAAGCGTGGGGCGAGGGCCGCGAGGACTACGCTGCCGCGATCTGTCTGGCGCGACACTGCGGCCTGCGCATCCATGAGATCTTCCGACTGGACACCGCAACCGCCCAGCGGGCAATCAAAACCGGTCAGCTGACGATCAAAGGCAAGGGCGGCAAAATCCGCACCGTTCCCTTGCCCCGCACCGCAGAGCTTGAGCTGGAAGCCATGCTGCAGCAAACTCCACGCGGGCATAAGCTATTCGTGTCAGACGACACCCCGACCGACCTTGCCATCAACCGCTTCCAGTGCTTCCTCTACCGGCACCGTGACGCTGTGCAGATTGCTGACCGGCACCGTCCGCTAACTTGCCATGGTCTGCGCCATACATACGCGGTCGAGCAGTATTTAGCCTGCCGCAAGCAGGGGCTGGACGAGCACGCCGCCTGTCGGCATGTGTCCCGTTTTTTAGGTCATGAGCGCGAGGATGTGACGCGCATCTACCTTGCGTCTCTGCGCGTGGGAGGTGAATGATATGTCTAAACACTTCTTGCTGGACGATATTGACTGTCCGGATTTGATGACCGTTTCTGACTTACAGCACATACTCCATATTGGACGCAACACCGCATATCATTTACTTTCCAGCGGCCAAATTCAACATCTGCGCGTTGGCCGTTCGATTCGTATTCCCCGCTGCTACTTGCTTGCGTATTTACAAACCACTTGTTACAATAAGGATACCGTAACACAGCAAGCAGTCGGGAAAGGAGGCAAGGAGGCTAAATCAAATGACTGCTACGATTTATGAAAAATCCGGACACTATTATATTTTGGTGCAATGGAACGAGCATGGCAAACGCTTTCGCAAAAACTGCGCCACAGGTCTTGCTGCCACTGCCAAAAATGAACGAAAAGCAGAAAAACTCCGCCAGCAAACGCTGGTGGAGTGGGAGCAAAAAATCTGTCCAAACTACTCCGATATTTTGTTTTCCGACTATCTCCGGCTTTGGCTCGAAGAAATTGAACCTACGGTATCGCCTTCTACCTTTTATGAATACCGTCTTCAAGTCAACAACCGGATTTGTCCTTGGTTCGATGAGCGCTCCATCAAGCTGGTTGATTTGACTGCACAGGACATAGAAGCGTTTTACCGCAAAAAACTTTTTGAAGAACAGGTGAAAGCTGTAACAATCCATCGGTATCACAGCAATATTCATAAAGCGCTGCGGCGCGCTGTACAGACCGGACGGCTCCGGCAAAATCCTGCCGACAACGTTTTGATGCCGCAAAAGCAGAAATACATTGGCGCTTATTACACAGTCGAGGAACTTCGCTATCTACTCGAGCATGTACGCGGCGAATCCATCGAAGTCCCGGTCACATTAGCGGTTTGGTTGGGATTTCGTCGCGGTGAGGTCATCGGCCTGCGCTGGAGCGACGTTGACTTTGCACGCGGCACGATCTATGTGCAGGGTTCTATCTCCACACGCTGCGGCCGCAAAACCAAAAGCGCTGATGCCATTTACTACAAAGCGCCGAAAACACCCTCCAGCTATCGTGTACTTGCTCTGCCGCACGAACTAGCAACCTATTTGCACGATTTACACCGACGGCAGCAAAAGCAGCGGCTGTTGTCAGGCAGCGCCTACCATACGGAATGGAGTGATTATGTCTGCGTCGATTCGGTCGGGCAGCTGATCAAACCTGATTTGGTAACACGGAACTTTCCCCTGCTGCTTGAGCGCATCGGGCTTCGCCACATTCGTTTTCATGATTTGCGCCACTCCTGTGCGACTCTGCTGCTGGAAGAAGGCGCATCGCTCAAAGAAGTACAGGACTGGCTCGGGCACAAGAATTTTACCCTGACTGCCGACACCTATGCACATGTCACCGTGCGCGCCCGATCGAAGCTGGCAGCCACCTTATCAAATGCGATCGTCCCAAAGCCGTCTCGCGCTTCCGGAGAGAAATGACAGAAAAATGACAGAAATCTCCCATTTCTTACCTGCACCATTTTCAGCAAAACCCAAGAGAAGTTGAAAAAAACCGACCTTTTCAAAAGAAAAGGTCGGTTTAGACTCTGGTGGGAGGTGGTGGATTCGAACCACCGAAGTCATAGACGACAGATTTACAGTCTGTTCCCTTTGGCCACTCGGGAAACCTCCCATATGCAATTTTAAATCCTGCAAAGAACAGGTGGAGCTGGTGGACGGACTTGAACCCCCGACCTGCTGATTACAAATCAGCTGCTCTACCAACTGAGCTACACCAGCGTTTCGCAAGTCTTGTCTGTCTCAGCGACTTGTTTATAATAACACACTGTTCCCCATCTGTCAACACTTTTTTCGATTTTTATTTTCCGATTTTTATGTTTTTCCCGAAAGCGTCGATCGAGTCTGAAACCTGCTGCAAAACCGTCAGAAACGCGCCGGATAACTCCGGGTAGCGTTTACTAATTTCATTGGGCGAAATCGAAATGCCACGCAGCGTTTCCGATTCCAGACCAAACCCTGCTTCCCCCTTTGCCGCTGTACGAATCCGAAGTTCATGCTCTTTCATGCGTGCATCACAAAGGTATTCAAACTGCTCACGGGATGTGCGAAATACTGCCTCTACATTGGATGGGTCTGCCATATACAAATAACGATACACCTTATAAATCACAACAGACAGATACGCTTCTACTTCATGAGGCAACTGTTTGCTGCCCGCCTGCTCTGCCAAATCCATCAGTAAGGAGACCGCCTGCACCACCTGATTTTTCTCCCATCCGGTATGTACCTGCACATCCATGCGCTCCACCGGTACGGCAGAACCGTCCCGCGCCATTGACCTGCCCAGCAGATAGTCGCAGGATACCCCATAGTAATCCGCTGCACGCACGACAAACGGCAGCCCAGGCTCACGCAAGCCATTCTCATAATGACTCAAAAGCGCCTGTGACACCCCAAGGTCGCCCGCGGCTGTTCGTTGGCTTATTTTCTTTTCCCGTCGCAAAAGCGCGAGTGTACGAGAAAAATCACTGGTCATATCTCTGCTACCCCATCATAAAACTATGTCTATTATACAGCGTGTAATCGCACTTGTAAAGATTGAAAAAGTTGCATTTCCATCGTTTTTCCTTGAATTCTGCCCTCTTTTCTCTTATTACATGATTTGGTTGCCCGTTTTAGAATTTATAACTATATATGGTGGTCGTGTATTCAGCCATATAGAAAACCGCAGACGCACTTCATTCGTTAGAGGGCTGCGTTTACGCTTGACGCGCCTGTCGGCGACCGATATAATAAAAAGGAAAATAAAAAAACATGGTGCGGCGGCTTGCTCTGCTGCACCATGTATGTTTGTGCAAAAGGAGTTTCTCTATGACAGTTGAACAAATTTTGAAAATGCGTCAGGAAGCCAGCGGTCTGAACAAACTGATGCATATGCGCGTTATCACGCTGGACAAGGATGGCGGCGCAACCGTTGAGCTAGAGCTGACCGAAGAATTACTCAACCCGCTCGGTATGGCGCACGGCGGTACTATTTTTACCCTGTGTGATATTGCGGCTGGCTCAGCTGCGGCCTCACATGGACTGGTTGCCGTGACGTTGGACAGCAACATTCATTACTACCGTCCCGGACGTCTGGGCAAAACGCTCACCGCCGTCGCTTATGAGCGCAAACGCGGCAAAAAAACTGCGGTTTACATGGTCGAAGTACACGATGACGAACACAAGCATATTGCGGACGCCGTTTTCACCATGTTCTACACTGGCCAGACGTTGGAGGATATGCGGCATTGAGCGGCGTGACCCCTGCTATTGTTGCCCCGCTTCTAAACTGGTATGACCAAGGGCACCGCGATTTGCCGTGGCGCGCGCAGCCTACGCCCTATCGCGTGTGGGTCAGTGAAATCATGCTGCAACAGACGCGCGTACAGGCTGTGCTCGGTTATTTTTCCCGCTGGATGGAAACGCTGCCCGATGTGCGCTCACTCGCCGCAGCAGACGAATCCATCTACCTCAAGTTATGGGAGGGCCTTGGTTATTACAGCCGCGTGCGCAACCTGCACCGTGCTGCGGTCGAGATATGCGAGAAATACGGCGGTGAACTTCCCGCCGATTACGACGCACTGCTCTCACTTCCCGGCATCGGAGACTATACCGCCGGCGCCATCGCATCCATTGCCTGCGGCATTCCCGTTCCTGCGGTGGACGGCAACGTACTGCGCGTCGCCGCGCGGCTGGATAATGACTTCACCCCCATCACAGATGCTGCGTTCAAAAAGCGCACCCGCTCGCGTTTTGCCGCCCTAATGCCGGCTGACCGGCCGGGCGACCTCAACCAGTCGCTGATGGAACTTGGCGCAACCGTCTGCTTGCCGAACGGCACGCCTCTGTGCGGCGACTGCCCCGTGCAGCATCTCTGTCTGGGTTATCATCACGGAAACGCTGCCCTGCTGCCGCTACGCGCCGCAAAAAAAGCACGCCGCATCGAAAACCGCACTGTTCTGCTGCTGCGATATGGCCCGCTCGTCGGACTGACGCGCCGCCCCGCCTCCGGCCTGCTCGCCGGTCTGTGGGAACTGCCCGCGCTGGACGGTCATCTCTCGCCGGAAGAAGTGCGCACTGCCCTTTCTGCTCGCGGCTGGCAATTGACCAAGATACTCTCCCTGCGCCCCGCCAAACATGTGTTCACGCATGTGGAATGGCATATGAACGGCTATTATATTGAGCTGGCAAACCAACCGGAAGCACTGACCTTTGTCAGCCCGTCCGCTCTGCGCGCGGAATATGCGCTTCCCAGCGCGTTCCGTGCGTTCCTTTCTGTCATAGAGGAGGAAACATGAATCTCCAAACTGTTGTCCATACTATCCCGCCGCTGTATGATAGGCATTCGCGTGTGCTTCTGCTCGGCTCGATTCCCAGTCCGAAATCGCGTGAGGTCGGCTTTTTTTACGGTCATCCGCAAAACCGCTTCTGGCGTGTACTTGCTGCAGTGCTGGGCGAAGAGATGCCGCAGACGATTGACGAAAAGCGCGCCATGTGCCTGAAACATCATGTCGCGCTGTGGGACACAATTGCCCGCTGCGATATCGTGGGCGCGTCCGACACCAGCATCCGCAACGCTGTGCCAAATGACATCGGCAAACTGGTGCGAGAAAGCGAAATTACCCGCATTTTTGCCACCGGCGGCAAATCCGCTGAGCTGTATCGCAAGCTCATCGAGCCGCAGCTGCATATCCCAATCACACAGCTTCCCTCCACCAGTCCGGCCAATGCAGCATGGTCACTCGAACGACTGATCGAGGCCTATCGCGTGATCCTATAGAAAGAAGGCGTATTACCAACGAGTAAAGAATTATTCCCCAACGCCGCACTGAAAAAACTAATCTGGCCGCTCGTGCTGGAACAGGTGCTGTCCATCACAGTCGGTCTTGCTGACACCATCATGGTATCCTCGGTGGGAGAAGCGGCAGTATCCGGTGTGTCGCTGGTCGACATGCTGAATGTATTAATTATCAATATCTTTGCCGCGCTTGCAACCGGCGGCGCAGTCGTTGTCGCGCAGTTGCTTGGCGCGCGGCAAAACCGGCGCGCATGCAATGCCGCACGACAGCTCTATTTTGTAGTTGCCTGCATCGCGGTTGCATTAAGCGTACTGGTCATGCTGATACGCGCACCGCTGCTTCGGCTGCTGTTCGGTTCCATTGAACCCGATGTAATGGACAGTGCCCTTACCTATCTGACGGTCAGTGTATTCTCTTATCCGGTGCTTGCCATTTATAACGCCGGTGCAGCGCTGTTCCGCGCTCAAGGCAACTCCCGCATTTCCATGTTGATTGCAGGACTTATTAATGTTGTCAACCTCATCGGCAACTCTGTTTTGATTTTTGGCCTCCAACTTGGGGTTGCAGGCGCCGCTCTATCCTCGGTTTTTTCGCGCGGAGTTGCAGCCATTGTCATCACGGTACTGCTTCTGCATCCGGAACATATCGTCTGCCTGCGGCGCGGCGGTCATTTCCGTCCGGACAAAACACTCATTCGACGCATTTTGCAAATCGGCATACCCAACGGATTGGAAAACAGTCTGTTCCAGCTGGGGCGCATTCTGGTTGTCAGCATGATTGCGCTGTTCGGCACCACACAAATCGCCGCGAATGCCGTGGCAAACAACCTTGACGCGGTGGCCTGCATTCCGGGACAGGCGATGAACCTTGCTATCATCACGGTTGTCGGCCAATGTATTGGCGCAGGCGATATCGAGCAGGCGCGCCGTATGGCCAAAAAGCTGCTGAAAATCACCTATCTGATTTTTGCCGGCTGTTGTCTGGCAACCATTCTTGCCACACCGCTGGTGCTGAAAATATACAGTTTGTCGCCCGAAGCACTTGCACTCGGACAAACGCTTATCTTCATCCATAACTTCTGTGCCATGCTCTTCTGGCCGCTGTCCTTCACGATGCCGAACGTGTTGCGTGCGGCAAACGATGTGCGCTATCCTATGGTGTGCTCTATCTTATCCATGATGCTGCTGCGGCTTGGCACTGGCTACGTACTTGCCGTTCTGTTTCAGATGGGCGCTATCGGCATCTGGATTGCGATGGTTGGCGACTGGCTGTGCCGTGGCATCCTGTTTACGCTGCGCTTTGCCAGCGGACGCTGGCTGCGCTTTGTTCCGGGCTTCCAGCTGGTTGCGCAAGGAGAAAAACGATAGCCGTATGACAAAAAAAGGAGAACCTTTCGGTTCTCCTTTTTCTTTTGCAGTTAGATTACAGAATCCATTCTTCCTGTTTTTCCTCGCCGCAATAACGGCACAGCGTCTGGCGGATGGCGCGCGGCCCCTTGTTCAGTTCATTGAACATGCGCACAACCGTCTCGCCTACACCAATCTCAAACAGGTTGACGCCAAAATAGTAGCGGTTGGCCAGCAGCGGGTACAATTGCTCCTCGGATACCTCATCTCCCAGCTTGGGATTGCCCATCAGTGAGCGGATATGATCCAGATTGGAATCCGGGCTGAGCTGAAACGCTTCTCCCCGGTCATCTACACCAACCAGATAACGCAGCCAGCCCGCCAGTACCAGCGGAATATACACCAGCTTGGTCGCACGGTGTGCGGGCAGCGTCGAATTATAATACGCATACAGCGTCACGCCAAAACGAGGCGCAATCTTGCGCGAGGTATCGGTTGCAATACGCTGCGGCGAATCCTGCAGGAACGGATTGGGATAGCGCTCGCCCAGCACCTCATGGAGGAAGGAAACCGGGTCAATCACACCCGGGTCGGCAACCATCGGCATGGCCTCCTGCTCACTCATGCGCGTGACCAGATTGACCAGCTCTTTGTCCTTCATTTCCGCACTGATTTGCGTATAACCCAGCATACAGCCATATACGCCCAGTGCGGTATCCATCGGGTTCATGCAGGTGCTGACCTTCATCATCGCGGACTTTTCCACGATATCGCGGCGGGTCAGGATAACGCCGCATTGCTCGAGCGGCGGATGACCGTTCGGGAACGCATCCTCAATGAGCAGATAATGCGGGCTTTCCGAGTTGACGTAAATCGCCGCATAGGTACCCTTTTCCGTCACAAACGGACGGGCATTCTGCAAGCCATCCTCTTCCAGCTTATCCGCAATGCGGGTATCCGGATGCGGGGTGATTTTGTCAATCATGGACAGCGGATAGGTGTTTTTCTTGAGCAGGTAGCAGTACTCATCCTCGGTGATATACCCTTTTTCCTTCCATGCCTGCGCCATATAACGCACAGCACGCTCCAGCCGAACGCCGTTATCCTGACAGTTATCCAGCGAAACGAAAGCCAGAGGCGGCACGCCTGCACGGCAGCGCATGAGGCTGAGTGCTGCGAGCTTTCCAAAAAACGATTGGCAGTCTTTCGGTCCATTATCGCGGTCATGTGCATACTCCGGCAGGAACTCATGGGCATCGTCCTGAATGACATAGCCCTTTTCCGTCAGAGTAAAGCTGACCATCTGCAGAGACGGCGCAAGAAAAACCTCATTCAAACGCGCTCTGTCCTCACTCAATTTGAGACTTTCCGTCACCGACGCAACAACCTCTTTATTGATTGTACCGTTGGAATACAGCGTTACAACCAGAGAAAGATGGTCGCAGGCACGATAGCACCGGTCAATCAGTTCTTCGTCATAACCGTCGCAGCAGATGATGCCTGTTT
This sequence comes from Agathobaculum sp. LCP25S3_E8, assembly GCF_052117165.1. Taxonomy (NCBI): domain Bacteria; kingdom Bacillati; phylum Bacillota; class Clostridia; order Eubacteriales; family Butyricicoccaceae; genus Agathobaculum; species Agathobaculum sp. LCP25S3_E8. Next base: position 19,862 of record NZ_JBQKJR010000037.1, on the reverse strand, counting down.
CAGACAGGCCTGCGGTCAACATACGCTGTGCCAAAACAGCGGGAAACGCCCGGAACAGGTTTCCTGCGCCAAAATGCAGCCAAGTCGGCGCGCTGCGGGTGGATTCGCGCACCGCATCGATATCATATTGCGGCAAGCGGTAACCCTTCCAGGACGCGTTATGTTTGATGCTTTCTTTTGTCAATTTCATAAAGCAGTCACTTCCTTTCAGCGAACGGAGTACGCCGTTCATCCCTATCGTATATAGTATACCAAAACTTTGCCGTGTTGCATAGGGAAAATCGGAAATCTCTACAAAAACTAAGCAGCGCAGCCAAAAAAAGCCGCCCAGCAAGGCCGGACGGCGGAAAATCAGCTCATAAACTGTTGTTTTTAGCGGTATGCTTGGTTTCAACTGTACCCGGCAACGCATGATACAGCCGCAGCACCAGCTTCATGCCGAAGTACAGCAGCGCCGCCTCAATCGGCAGCATCAGCAGGTTTTTCGGCACACGTAGCGCAAGCAGCGCACTCATCGCCTTTCCTCCTGTGATGGTCAGCCACAGGGTATTCAGGCCGATATTGCAGAACAAATTGATGCACGCTTTTGCGCCCACTGCACGCCAGATCGAGAGCTTGCGCGGATACAGCCACAGGCCCCAGAACAACCCTCCGACAATTGCTGTCAGCGTGTAGCCAGGGAAGTACGCCCCCATGGTCAGATTTCCGGCAAAATAGCCCAGTACGTCCGTGCACACACCTGCCATCATGCCGACCACCGGCCCGAACAGCATGCCGACCGCCGCATTGCACAAAAAGCCGAATCCAATGCGCAGATTGGGCGGCAGCTTGATGGTCAGCCCGAGCAGGTCAAGCGCAATGTTGATGGCAATGAGCAGCGCGGTCAACGCCAGACAGCGTGTGCTTTTGAGTTCTTTCAGGGAGCGCGAAAAAATATTTTCCTTTTTGGACATAGAAAAAGACACCTCCTAAATCAATTCATCTGTTGCCACAGCGATTTAGGAAATGCCTAAACAGTTGCAGCAGCGGGATGCGACTGCAACACCGCAGGGGATTTTCGTCCCTTTCGTCCGCTGAACAACTCCCCGTCTCAGCGGCACTTAACGCATTACAGCCTACTCTGCTTTTTCCGTTTTCTATTGTATCATGGTTTTACGCCTTGTCAATACCAAATACCTGACGAATGGTACGACATACGCCGTCTTCATCATTGGAGGGGCAAATATATTTGGCAGCCTTCTTGAGCGTCTCGTGACCGTTTGCCATGGCATAGGACTCCCCTACCGCCTGCAGCAGCTCCAAATCGTTCATATAATCTCCAAACGCCATGCACTCGTCAGGCGTGATGTGCAAACTCTTGCACAGCGCGCCAATCGCCAACCCCTTGTTCATGCCGGGCCGCGTCAAATCCATCCAGTCTGCGCCCGAAACAACCAGCTGCGAAGTCTCGGCAAACGCATGGAACGCCGGGAGTAATACCTCTTCCGCGCGCCCCTTGCAATACACTGCCACCTTGCAAACCGGCTCGTGCCGACAGAATTCCAGTAAATCGGGCACCTGGGTACGCCGCACGCTATATTGTGCCGCGTTTGCCAGAAATGCGGGATCGTCCGAGGTTTCATAAAAACCGCCGTGGCGTGCGGATACAATGGCCTCCACGCCCGGCAGCGTGCGCACCAGCTCGATTGAACGACACACCTCATCGGTCGGCATAGCCTCAAAAGAAATCATGCGTGCGCCGTCACAAACGACCGCACCATTTTCACAGATGTAAACCAGCTCATCAGCAATTTCACCGAACTGCTCATAGAGCGTATAATATTGCCGCCCGGATGCAGGAGCGAAGCGCACTCCTCGTTCCCGCAGCGTATGAATCAGAGAAAACAGTCCTTCCGGCAATCGTTTTTGACTGTCCAAAAGGGTGCCGTCCATATCGGCGGCAATCAGTTTGATTGACATGACTATCCGATTTCCTTTCCAATGCTTCCTGTCCCTTTACAGGAAGAGGCTGCCCACTTGATAAATCACCATCGCCGCAAGATAAGCGAGTACGGTCTGGAACGCCGCCGCACCAAATGCCCAACGCCAGCCGCCCATTTCCCGCTTGATGGTAGCAAAGGCGGACATACATGGCATATACAACAGTGTAAACACCAAAAACGAATACCCGGACAGAGGTGTAAACACGGTACCAAGCAAGCCGGACAGCATCGCGCTGTCCCCGCCCGCGCCATACAACACACTCATCGTGGATACAACCGCTTCCTTCGCAACCAGTCCGGTCAGCAGCGAAACCGATTCCTGCCACTGCCCGAAGCCGAGCGGCTGGAAAATCGGTGCGATAAACGTGCCAATCACACCGAGAATGCTCTCCCCGGCGTTCTGCGCCACAGCAAGCGAAGGTGTGAAATTTTGCAGGAGCCAGATAACCACACTCATCAGGAAAATCAGCGTACCGGCGCGCGTGATAAAGTCCTTGGCCTTCTGCCACATATTAAGTACCGTACCTTTGAAAGAAGGCAGACGATAGGTCGGCAGTTCGAGCACAAAGCCCGAGGATACTTCCTTGAAAATGGTCTTTTTAAGGATAAAGCCCGCCAGAATACCCATCAGGATACCCAACACATACAGGCTGATGACCACCAGACCCTGATGTGCGCCGAACAGCGCGCCCGCCACCAAGGCATACACCGGCAGCTTCGCGCCACAGGACATGAAGGGCGTCAGCATGATGGTCATACGGCGGTCAGCGTCGTTTTCCATCGTGCGCGCCGCCATGACCGCAGGCGTGGTGCAGCCGAACCCCATCAGCATCGGCACAAAGGATTTACCCGACAGGCCGATACGGCGCAGCAGCGTGTCCATGATAAACGCCACGCGCGCAAGATATCCGGTATCTTCGAGTACCGACAGAAAGAAGAACAGAATCACAATTTGCGGCAGAAAGCTTAAAACGCCGCCCACGCCGCCGATGGCACCGTCACAAATCAGCCTAATCAACCAGTCCTGTGTATGTGCCGCCGTCAAACCATTGTGAATGGCAGGCGAAATGATGCCTTGAATCAGGTATTCCATCCCATTGCCCAGCAGCGAACCAATTGGCCCGAACGTGCACCAGAACATCAGGAACATGAAAAACGCAAAAATTGGCAGCGCCCATACGCGATGCAAAACAATCTTGTCGATGCGCTCGGTGAGCGTCGCTTTATGTACCTTGGGTCGCTGATAGGCTGCGCGCACGACTTCCTCAATATAGTCGTACAGCGCATCCGCCAGCACCATTTCCTTGTCCGTCAGGTTGGCATGGCTTTGCATACCGGCTGCAATGGAGTTGATTTCCTCCCGGATTTTCGTCGGCATGTTCAGCCTATCCATCTGCGCCCACATCTCGGAATCGCCCTCCAGCAGTTTTGCCGCGTAAAACGGCAAACTGCACTGCCGCAGCGGCAGCGGCCGCAATTGCTCGGCTGCTCGCCGGATAGCTGCGCCTACACCATGTAGATACGGCGGCTGCTTATCCGGTGCACGCATGTTATGCGCCAGTCCGTCCAGCAGATTGTGCATATTTTCGCCCCGCTTGGCGGAAATCAGCACCACCGGCACCCCCAGCATTTCCGAAAGCTTATCGCAGTCAATTTCAATCCCCTGCGCGCGCACATCATCCATAAAGCCGAGCGCCACCACCATCGGCAGCCCCAGCGCGATGAGCTGTAAGGTCAGATACAGATTTCGCTCAATATTTGCCGCGTCTACAATATTCAAAATACCGTCCAGTTCGTCCGAAAGAACAAACTCGCGCGCGATAATTTCCTCCTGCGTATAGGGCGAGAGTGAGTAAATACCGGGCAAGTCCACAATATCAATGCCCACACCGTCGTGACAGATATGCCCTGTCTTACGGTCGACCGTCACGCCCGGCCAGTTGCCGACATGCTGATTGGAGCCGGTGAGCCGGTTGAACAGCGTCGTTTTGCCGCTGTTCGGATTGCCGATGATGGCAATGGTTTTTTTACTGCTCATGCCTGCTCCTCCAGCACAATTTTTTTTGCTTCCGTGCGTCGCAGCGAAAGGCTGTACCCGCGCAGGCGTACCGCAACCGGGTCACCAAACGGCGCAATGCGTTCCATCGTCACCACCACGCCCTTGGTGATGCCCATATCCAGAAAATGCCGTTTCAGTGCGCCTTCGGCCGTGATGGATTGGACCACACCGCTCTGTCCCGGCTTCAAATTATTAAGAGTTTTCATAGTGTTCCCCCGATGCCTTACACAAAGGCCATATACATTTTTATTATAAAGTGGCAGTTAGCAAATGTCAACGGAGCGGATACACCGTGCCACCATCCAAATGCTACAAAAAGCGCGCCCATCAGGCGCGCTTTTTCGTCATCCGTAGATATGGGCTTCCTCTTTGCGGAACATTAAAACAAATACAGCCAGCAGCGGCGCGCAAGTCAGCAGCAACGCCCGTTCTCCCAGCATATCGGTCAAACGTGCCCCCAGTGCCGCGCCTAAAATAAAAAATAAAATGATGGAATAATAATGCCGCGCTTTACGCGCCGCATTCGCTTCCCTTGTGTGGTGCCAAATCATGAGCTGCTCGGTACCCGAACGAAGATTACCGGTGCACATAGTCGTGGCAAACGCGCTGCCGCGCACCTTTCGGAAGGTTTCCACCTGCATGGCGCACACAAAGGAAATCACCGTATTTACCACCATATTCATCTGCTGCGGCAAAAAGGTCACGATCGCCAGCAGAATAATCTCCGCAATGACAATGACCTGCCGCCAGTGCAGACCTGTAGCCGACTTTTTTTCGCGTTTTCCGCGCCGCTTGACCAGCTCCGCCGCAACCACGCCCAACGCAAACGCCAGAATCGGCAGCAAATACGTCAGCGCGCGCTGCCATTCCCCTTCCGCCAGCTTTAGGCCGAACAGCACAATATTGCCGGTCTGCGCATTGGCAAAAACACCGCCGCGGCTGAGATATGTATACGCGTCAAAAAAACCGCCTGCCATTGCCAGCAATCCGCCCAACAGAAGCGATTCGGACATCTGCCCTTTTTCCTGTTGCATCTTTGTTTCCCATCTCCTTCATTTCCTTTTCACAGTATAGCAAAAAAAACCGCCCGTTTCAACAACGGACGGTTTTCTCTTCACTTGTCTCCCGCAATCCGCATGCGGTTGATTGCCTTTTTCAGCTTGACCTGCGCAATATCATGCTCATGGTCGCTTTCCTTCTTCTGAAGGATGGCACGGGCACGCTCAGCGGCTTCGCGGGCGCGGTTGATATCGATTTCATCCGCCCATTCACAGGTACGGGCAAGCACAACCGTCTGCTCACGCGATACGTCGACGAACCCACCTGCAACTGCTGCAACGCGGGACTGCCCATTCTGAAAAATGGTCAGACCACCGATGCCGAGCGCTGCGGTATACGGCACATGACGCGGCAAAATGCCAACATCGCCCTGTGTGGTGCGGATGACGATTTGGTCGACCTCATCGTCATAAAAGCAGCGGTCGACCGTCATCACCTTGAGATGAAAGGTAGCCATATTATGCCCCCTTCTTCGCCTTCTCCACGACCTCGTCGATGGTGCCGGCAAACAGGAACGCCGACTCGGGCAGATCGTCATGCTTGCCGTCGAGAATCTCGCGGAAGCCACGGATCGTCTCCGAAACCGGAACATACTTGCCCTGGAAGCCCGTAAACTGCTCCGCAACATGGAACGGCTGCGACAGGAAGTTCTGAATCTTACGGGCGCGGGCAACGGTCAGCTTATCCTCATCAGACAGTTCGTCCATACCGAGGATGGCGATGATGTCCTGCAAGTCCTTGTACTTCTGCAAAATGGACTGCACCGCACGCGCAACCTCATAATGGTCGATGCCGACGACGTCCGCGGTCAGAATACGCGAGGACGAGTCGAGCGGGTCAACCGCGGGATAAATACCCATCGACGCAATATCACGCGACAAAACGACCTTCGCATCCAGATGCGAGAACGTGGTCGCCGGCGCGGGGTCGGTCAAGTCGTCCGCCGGAACGTAAACCGCCTGTACGGACGTAATAGAACCCTTCTTGGTCGAGGTGATACGCTCCTGCAGCGCGCCCATCTCGGTTGCCAGCGTCGGCTGATAGCCTACGGCCGACGGCATACGGCCGAGCAGCGCGGAAACCTCGGAACCCGCCTGCGTGAAACGGAAAATGTTGTCGATAAACAGCAGCACGTCCTGCCCTTCCACATCGCGGAAGTACTCCGCCATGGTAAGACCGGAAAGCGCCACACGCATACGTGCTCCGGGCGGCTCGTTCATCTGACCATAAACCAGCGCGGTCTTGTTGATAACGCCGGACTCCTGCATTTCGTTATACAGGTCGTTGCCCTCACGGGTGCGCTCGCCAACGCCGGTGAATACCGAAATACCACCATGCTGCTTGGCGATGTTGTTAATCAGCTCCATGATGATAACCGTCTTGCCGACGCCTGCGCCGCCGAACAGGCCGATTTTACCGCCCTTGGCATACGGCGCAATCAGGTCGATGACCTTGATGCCGGTTTCGAGGATTTCCGTCGTGGATTCCTGCTCTTCATAAGAAGGAGCGGGACGATGAATGGGCCAACGCTCCTCGCCTTCAACCGGCGGCTTGTTGTCCACCGGCTGGCCGAGCAGGTTAAAAATACGGCCCAGATTCTTGTCGCCGACCGGGACCGTAATCGGTCCGCCGGTATCGACGGCTTTCATGCCGCGCACCAAACCGTCCGTAGACTCCATCGCGATGCAGCGCACGGTATCCTGACCGATGTGCTGCGCAACCTCGACCGTTACAATACAGCCGTTGTTGTCAATCGTGATGGCGCTCAGCAGCTTGGGCAGTGCGTCGGCAGCAAATTTGATGTCCAGCACCGGTCCGATAATCTGGACAACGGTGCCAATATTCTGCTCACTCATTGGCAAAACTCCTAATTCGTATCGTCCTATGCGCCGACCTCGCCCGAACCCGCGACGATCTCGGTGATCTCCTGCGTGATGGCTGCCTGACGTGCACGGTTATAGGACAGATTCAGATTTTCGATCATCTCGCTGGCATTGTCGGACGCAGCCTCCATCGCCATGCGGCGTGCGGACTGCTCGGAGCAGTAGCTTTCCACCACCGCACCGTACAGCACACCGTACAGGTATTCGGGAATGATCGCGTCAAACACCGCCTCTGGAGAGGGATCGTATTCGGTCAGCACACGCGCGCCAGTCGTCTTTTCACCTTGTTCGCTGCGATCAAAGTTCGCCGGCAACAGCTGGATGCACTTAGGCTCCTGCTGCAAGGGCGAGACAAACTGGGTGTAACAAAGGAAGACCTCGTCCACCTGCCCGCTGCGGAACATACGGAGCATGTGCTCGACGATTTCATGCGTGTCGCTGATTTTCATGGTTTCGGCAATGCCCGGATAATCCGCCGCAACCGGCCAGTCGCGCTTGGCATAATGCTCCTGCGCCTTTTTGCCGATGGTGACGACCTGCGCCTTTTTGCCCTCCATCTCAGCGGCGGCCAGCTTGAACAGGTTGGCATTGTATCCGCCTGCCAGACCGCGGTCGCCCGCGATGATGATATACAGGCTGTTTTTCACGTCGCGTCGACGGGTGTAGACCGAGTCGCCGCCCCGCGTTGCCGCAGCCAGCCGGGTGATGGTTTCATACATCGTGTTGAAATAGGGCCGCGCGGCCAGCGCACGCTCCTTGGCGCGGCGCATTTTGGAGGAGGCCACCAGCTCCATTGCCTTGGTAATCTGCATGGTGGACTGCACCGACTTGATGCGGCGCTTAATGTCCTTCATGTTTCCGGAAGCCATTGTTCAGTCCTCCTTCCGTCTTAATGCTCGGAAAGGAACTTTGCTTTGAATTCCTCGATTGCCTTGGTCAGCTTCTCCTTGATGTCGTCGTCCATCTGCTTGGTCGCGCGGATGGTTTCCGGGATATCGCCATAGACGCCGTCGATAAACTCAAACAGCTCTTTTTCAAACGCGGCAACCTGATCGGCCGGAATGTCCAGCAGCTGACCGGAAACGACGGCAAAAATGATGATAACCTGCTTCTCGACCGGAATCGGGCTGTTCTGCGGCTGCTTGAGCACTTCCACGATACGTTCGCCCTGATTCAGGCGCTTCTTGGTGTCCGCGTCGAGGTCCGAGCCGAACTGCGAGAACGCCTGCAGTTCGCGATACTGCGAATACGCCAGCTTCAGCGTGCCCGCAACCTTCTTCATCGCCTTGATCTGCGCGTTGCCGCCAACACGGGATACCGAAATGCCGGGGTTAACCGCCGGACGGATACCGGAGTTAAACAGCTCGGTTTCCAGGAAGATCTGTCCGTCCGTAATCGAAATGACATTGGTCGGAATATAAGCCGAAACGTCGCCCGCCTGCGTCTCGATAATCGGCAGCGCGGTCAGCGAGCCGCCGTTCTGGATGTTGGCTGCGCGTTCCAGCAAACGGGAATGCAGATAGAATACGTCGCCGGGGTACGCTTCACGTCCTGGCGGACGATGGAGCAGCAAGGAAAGGGCGCGGTAAGCCACCGCGTGCTTGGACAGGTCATCATAAATGACCAGTACGTCCTTGCCCTTATGCATAAAGTACTCGCCGATCGAACAGCCCGCATACGGCGCGATATACTGCAGCGGCGCGGACTCAGATGCCGTCGCGGCGACGATGCAGGTATAATCCATCGCGCCGTTCTGCGCCAGCGTCTCGGCAACCTGTGCAACCGTCGAACGCTTCTGGCCGATGGCTACATAGATACAGATAACCCCTGTACCCTTCTGGTTGATGATGGTATCCAGACAGATCGCGGTCTTACCGGTCTGACGGTCGCCGATAATCAGCTCACGCTGACCACGGCCGATCGGGATCATAGAGTCGATTGCCTTGATACCGGTCTGCAGCGGTACGTTAACCGGTGCGCGCTCGATGATGCCCGGTGCGGGGCTTTCAATCGGACGCGACTCCGTGGTATGGATCGGGCCCTTGCCGTCAATCGGCTTGCCCAGCGCGTCCACAACGCGGCCGAGCATGGCCTCACCCACCGGCACCTCCACGATGCGGTTTGTGCGTTTTACCGTGTCGCCTTCACGAATATCCTGATCCGAACCCAGGATTACGGCGCCGACCAGATCCTCCTCAAGGTTCTGCGCCATGCCGTATACGCCGCCCGGAAATTCGAGCAGCTCGCCGGACATACAGTTTTCCAGACCGTGGACATGTGCGATGCCGTCGCCGACGGTAACAACCGTACCGACGTCGGCCAGCTTGATCTGGCTCTGGTAGTGCGTGATCTGCTCTTTGATGATATTGCTAATCTCTTCGGGGCGTAATTCCATAAAGTCACCTACTTCCTTACGCGATAGTATTGGTCAGCCGTGCGGCAATCTCACTCAGGCGAGTGCGCAGGCTGGTGTCGAACTGCTCGTTGCCGAGCTTGACGACAATACCGCCGAGGATGCTTTCATCCACCGACGTTTCGAGCACCACCTGTTTTCCGGTTACGGCGCTCATTTTGGCTTTCAGCTTTTCGGTCAGCGCTTCGCTCATCGGCTTTGCCGTAATGGCGTGCACTTCCACGATGCCGTTTTCAAAATAATAATGCTCTTTATACGCCTGATACATGTCCCGAATCAGACCGACACGGCCTTTTTCCGTAATCAGCATCAGGAAATTGAGCAGAAAAGGCTCAATCCGCCCTTCAAACACCTTGCGCAGAACACTCTGCTTGTCCTCCAGCGCGATGGACGGCGTCAAAAGCATCTTGAGGAAATCCGGCTCCTGTCCGAACACCTCACTGACTGCGGCCAACTCGTCGAGATAGGCTTTCTCCTTTTTCTCGTCCGCAGCCACCTCGTACAGGCTCAGCGCATAGCGCTCGCTTACAATATCAGCCACCTGCGCTCACCCCACCTTGTCGATGAACTCTTCGATGAAGCGCTCGTGATCGGCTTCCTTGACGTCGCGCTCGACGACCTTGGAGGCGATCATGACAGAAAGGCTGGCTACCTCATCCTTAAGCTCGTTCATAGCCTTCTTACGCTCCTGCTCGATGGTGCTCTCAGCCTTCTTCATCATGGCAGCGGCCTGCTGCGAGGATTCCTTGAGAATCTCCTCGCTGCGCACGGTCGCGCGGCGGGTAGCAGAGCCGACAATCTCGGCGGCTTCCTCCTTGGCCTTAGCCAGACGCTCGGTGTATTCACTGCGCATCTGCTCGGCTTCGGTCTGTGCCTTTTCTGCATTTCCATACATCGCCTGCACTTCTTCCTCGCGCGCGGCAAGCATCTTGCGCACCGGCTTAAACAAGAATTTCTTGATGATGGCAAACGTAATAAGCGTATTGCACATCGTCACAAGGATATTCCACCAGTTGATATAAACAAAGGACTGGAATATATCCGGCACTGTTTTACCTCCTTCCCAAACGGAAGATGATTCCGTTCATCCTGCTATGACCAGACTGCTTAGAACTGGCCGACAAACGGGTTGGCAAACAGCAGAATCAGCGCAACAACCAGTGCGTAAATACCGGTGGACTCGGCCATAGCGATACCGAGAATCATGGTACGGGTGATATCGCCCTGCGCTTCCGGCTGACGGCCGATAGCGGCACACGCCTGACCGGCGGTGTAACCTTCACCAATACCAGGGCCAAGACCTGCGATCATTGCCATACCGGCGCCGAGGGCGGACATGCCTGCTACAAATGCTTTGGGATCCATACTTTTTTCCTCCTGAAATTGTTGTTGTTCAAAATTTGAGAATGGATTCGGTTATTGATTGCCATACCTTGTGCGTCAGCTGCTGCCGCGCGCATCACCTACATAAGCCATGGTCAGCATACTGAAGATGAATGCCTGCATACAAGCAGTGAAACAGTCAAAGTACAGCGAAAGGATACCGGGCAAGCCGATCTGCAACAGCGGCACGGGCAAAAAGCCCAGAATCGCATTGGACAGAACCTCCAGCGCGCCCATGATCAGTGTCGAAATGACAAGGCCGCCCGCCATATTACCGAAATGACGGAAGGACATGGAAACCGGGGTGGCCACTTCGCTGAGCACATTGAGCGGGGCCATTACGAACACAGGCTCCAAGAAGCCCTTGAGATAGCCAACGATGCCGCCGTACTTAATCTTGTTGTATGTGATCAATACAAACGTCATCAGCGCCCAGCCCAGCGTCGTATTCAGGTCGGCCGTTACCGGACGCATCCAGAACAGCGACGCCAGCGAGCCAAACAGCGAGCTCATCAGCAGCGTTGCGATATAAGGCGAGAACGCCCGGCATCCCTGTCCCATGGTGCTGTCGACCAAATTGTCAATCATAATGACAGCCTTTTCTGCCAGCGCCTGTTTCCCCTTCGGGATTTTCTCCATGCGCCGGGTCAGAAAAATGCACAGGAACAGGATAAACGCCATCACAATCCACGCATTTCGCATGGTTTCCGTGATAGGCAGATTGGGATTACCAAATAGATACCCCAGTACCTGTGGGCCGTTTATTTCAACATTCACCGTCTAACCTCCTTTCCTCTGAACTACGTTATACCAGAGCAAAATCACTTTTGGAAAGAAGAGCGGAAGCACTGCGGCCAACGGGTGGATAAACGGCGCTTTAATAGCCGCAAACACCGCAAGGCCAGTCAGCACATAACGGAAAAAATAGCCGCGCCGCACGATGCGGGTCGCCTGATCCGGTGGGAACAGAGCGGCTTTGGCAACATTGTTGCCAATCATGCGAAACAAAATCAACGCATAGGCTGCGCCCAGCAGCAAGCTAACGCCTGCCCGCCAAACTTCACAGCCGGCCAGCACAAAAACGCCAAAGGCAATGAGTGTCAGCGGCACCACGCCGCGTAACATCCGCGCCGACTCTTCCCGCACGATTTGTTTTCCCGTCACGGCAGCTTCTCCTTTCTTTCGCTTTCTCTGGCTTTTCGCTCGGTAAACCGCAGGAAATCCCGCAGTCCGCAGGCTGCAACCGCTATCCCGAGCAGGATTCCGAAAATCACTACACCGTTGCCCCATCCAAACCGGTTCCGGAGCCAGATTGCCCCGAAGCAGCAGAGAACCGGCGGTGTAACGACCGTGAATCCGACCTGACTAAAATAAATCAGGTAACGCAGCACACTCCAATGATCTTTTTTTTGACTCAACCGCATTCCCCCATATTGCCGATTTGATATTACGAGCACAGCCGTACCAAATAGGCATAACTGCCCCCTCCCACATATCGTTTTTATTATACCTAACCAAACCAAAAAGTGAAACACTTTTTATTGGAAATCTCTAAAAAAAAATTTTTCCTCTTTCATTCATCATATATATTGAACAATCTCTCCTTGAAAATCTGTGTGAATAACGTAAACTTTATCAAATGATGTATATTTTCCAATGGGACAGCAGTAGTACCTTTCCCGCTTCCGTTGGCGTCTATACCCGACGAAAAATGAAAAAGCAGCGAAATAATCGCTGCTTTTTCATTATTGCTGTAACCGCTAAGTATTTTCTTACAGAAAACGCCTCATACCTTCGGTCGCAGCGGACGGCTCCTCACTGAGGGAAACCGTAAAGTTAACGCTGTGCTGCGCGGAGAACTCATCCAGCATGTTGAGGAACTCCTCTGCCTTTGCCACGTCCTTAACACCGGTAATTTTGTACAGACCGTCAATGAAAACGCGCGTAATATCATAGTTACCGGCGTGAATGCCGCACAGGAATCCAAGCAGGCTTGCATAATCCTTGATCGGGTAATCGGTTGCATCAATCAGTCGCGCATCATGCGAAATATCAAAAGTCAACTTGTTGCCGCGCGAAATGCAAACCACGCTTCCCTTTTCTTCTTGTACCGCGGTGTTGACCTGATCAATCAATTCCTTGGTCTTACCAGATCCAGTACCGCCAATAATCAGTTTTACCATAGTTTATATCCTCCCAACCTTTGAGGTTGCTTTTAGTGTACCATAGTTTACCCCAAACCTCAAGCCTGATTTGCAAACTTTCCGTCATTTTGTCCATATTACGCTGTACCGCCGCCGACCAGTTTTCCTAAGAATTCAATCAGCAGTCCCGGAACACTGCGCGCCTGCACATCTTCCGCCGCCGTAATGGGAAGCTGCAGCAGGGTTTCTCCCCCGCTCGATACGGTCAGCTGCCCAATCTGCTGGCCTGCGGTAATCGGGGCCTGGAGCACATCCGGCAAATCCAATTGCGTTTCCAGCTCTGCCGCTTTTTCCTTTTCGACTACAATTGACTGGTCATTCTGCAAGACTGGCTGCACAAAGTCTGCGCTGCCAAGCTGCACGGGAACCGGCTGCAGCAAATCATCCGGCGGCGTATAAACCGTGAAATTGGCAAAGCCGTAATTGAGCAGTGCGGATGCGTCCGCCATACGGGTTTCCTTGGTCGGCGCCGCCATCACCACCGCAACCAGACTGAGGCCGTCCCGCTCGGCGCTGGCCGAAATGCAAAAGCCTGCTTCGGAAATGTATCCTGTTTTCAGTCCGGTCAATCCCGGATAACTCTTGAGCATTTTATTTGTGTTGGCCAGCGAAAACTTACCGCCGCGGATGCTGTCCATCCAGATGCCTGTGTACTCTAAAATTTTGGGATGCCGCAGCAGCTCGCAGGAGATGAGCGCAATATCACGCGCTGAGGTCATGGTTTTCTGCCCCATGCCGTCCAACCCGTTGGCATTGATAAACTGCGTATTGGTGCAGCCCAGCTCCGCGGCGCGCTGATTCATGCGCTCGACAAACGCCGCCTCGGTACCTGCAAGGTGCTCCGCCACCGCTACCGCACAGTCGTTTGCCGAACCGACTGCAATTGCTTTCAGCATATCGTTGAGCGACATCTGCTCGCCTGGTTCCAGCCAGACCTGCGTTCCGCCCATCGAGCAGGCGTATTCGCTGCCCGTAATCATGGTATCCAGCGTAACCTCGCCACGCTCAAGCGCCTCCATCGTCAGCAGCATCGTCATAATCTTTGTAACCGATGCTGGCTGCAATTGCTCATCGGCATTATACGCAAACAGTTCTTGCCCATTGGCCGCATACAGTGCGGCAGACTTTGCATTAAGCGCCCCCATTTCCGGCAGCGCCGCCGCCTGTACCAGCAGCATTCCGCCCAGTATGGCGGCGCAAATCATTTTTTTCACAGCCAACCACCCTTTCACTCCATCCTATGCCTGTTAAAACGGAAACATGTCTTTTGCATTGACAAACGCCGTTAAACTGTTTTATGATAATTAAATTGGAGATCGGAGGGAGCATATTTTGCTGGAGAATATTCAAATTTTAGTCTCACAGATTATTGTAATGTTTTTGCTGATGGCAGTTGGTTTTGTGTGCGTTCGGCTGAAATACTTGAATAACGACGGCGCCGGCCAGCTATCGCTTATCCTGACGCGCATCATCGCACCCTGCGTCGTCATTGATTCGTTTCAGCGCGAATTCGACCCTGCGCTCGTCACGGATCTGTTAGCTGCAGCAGGCTGCACCATTATTGCTATGGGGTTGTCCATGGCTGTCGGACATTTCCTGTTTCGCGCCAACGGACCGCACAAAAATTTTGCAGACAAACGCATGTGCGTGGTGTTCACCAACTGCGGTTTTATGGCACTCCCGCTGCTGGACGCGCTGTATGGCTCCTACGGCCTGTTTCTTGGTTCCGCATTTATTGCCATCAATAACGTGCTGCTTTGGAGCTATGGCGTTTCCCAGTTGTGCCGCGATACTACACGGGCGCAAAAGCTGCGTAACGCCGTATTCAATCCCGGCACCGTGTCACTGGCCATCGGGCTTGTCTTTTTCCTGACGCCCCTTGATTTGCCGCAGATGCCTGCAACTTGCGTTTCCTATCTTGCCTCGCTCAACACACCGGTAGCTATGATTATTCTGGGAGCATTTCTCTCGCAATGTGACCTGCGCTCCTGTTTTCAGGATAAACAGGTGTATTATGTCACCGCTCTGCGTTTGCTCATCCTGCCGCTGATTACACTGGCAATTTTTCTGCTGCTCCCGCTTAACAGCATATTGCGCAATACCATGCTGATCAGTGCTGCCGCGCCGGTTGCTATGGCCTGCTCGATGTTCGGTCAGGTCTACGGTACGGACTACCTATTTTCTACGCGCGCGGTTGCCGTTTCCACAATTTTATCCGCGATTACTATCCCGTCTATCATCGCACTGAGCGGGTTAATCGGAGGATAAAAAACACATAAAAAAGACTGCGAAACATTTCGCAGTCTTTTTTCATGATATTCTGTTTCTCACTCAATTTCGATCAGCACCGGACAATGGTCCGATCCAAATACATTACTTAAGATACGTGCATCCTTGACACGTTCAATAAAGCGGTCAGACACCAGAAAATAGTCGATGCGCCATCCGGCATTTTTTTCGCGTGCTTTAAAGCGATAGCTCCACCACGAATATGCTCCGGCTGCATCCGGATAAAAGTGACGGAACGTGTCGGTAAACCCAGCCGCAAGCAGTTCGGTCATCTTATTGCGTTCCTCGTCGGTGAAACCCGCGTTCCGGCGGTTCGTTTTGGGGTTTTTCAAATCAATTTCCTTGTGTGCAACGTTCATATCCCCGCATACAATGACCGGCTTGTCTGTGTCCAGCTTCTTCAGATAAGCACGGAAGTCATCCTCCCACTGCATTCGATAGTCCAAACGCTTAAGTTCATCCTGCGAATTAGGTGTATAAACCGTCACCAGATAAAACTCGCCATAATCTGCGGTGATAACGCGGCCTTCATGGTCATGCTCGTCAATACCCAAGCCATAGGTTACGGACTGCGGCTCGTTCTTACTGAACAGCGCCACGCCCGAATACCCCTTTTTCTCCGCTGAGTTCCAGTATTCGTGATACCCCTCGACCTGCGGCGCCTGCTCGGGCTGTAACTTTGTCTCCTGCAAGCACATCATGTCCGGCTGCTCCGCCGCCAGAAAGTCGAAAAAGCCCTTGCCCACGCATGCGCGCAGACCGTTTACATTCCAAGAGATCAGCTTCATAGTTGCTCCTTTTATGCTGTAATTTCTACGGTGTTCCCATCTGGGTCCAGTATGCAGCTTTCATAGTATCCATCCCCTGTCACGCGCGGACCACTGACGACGGAATAACCGTCCGCCTGCAGCCGCGCAGTCAGCGCATCCACGTCCGCACGTGTTCCGACCTGAAACGCCAGATGCGCCCACCCGATACGCATACCGTCTGCGGCAGCCTTCAGCTGCGGCCGCGTCATCAGTTCCAGCCGCGCGCCATCTGCAAAGGACAGGAAATAAGTTTGCAGGCCGGTTTTAGGATTATGATATAGCGCACCTGCAACACCACCAAAATAGGTTTCATAAAACGCACGTATCCGCGTAAGATCATTGGTGTATAGTGCGATATGCGTGATTTTCATTGCATTACCTCAGCCGTGCAGAATCCCGCTCTCGTCAATGCGGCGCACGGCCTCCTCCATCCGCTCCGGCGGAACAACCAGCGCAAACCGCACATAGCCTTCGCCCTGCGCGCCAAACGAGCTGCCCGGCACACAGATGACACCGGTCTTTTCCATCAGTTCCAACACAAACTCCACCGAAGAAGAAAACCGCTTCGGAATTTTCGCCCAGACAAACATGGTGCCCTGCGCATCCGGCACATCCCAGCCGATGCGGCGCAGACCGCCGCACAGTGCATCGCGACGCGCCATGTAGCCTTCCCGATTACGACGAACGATATCCTGCGGACCGTTCAGTGCCGCGACCGCGCCTGCCTGAATGGGGTAAAACATGCCGTAGTCAATCTGAGAACGGAACGCACGGAAGCGCGCAATCACCTCACGATTGCCCAGCGCAAACGAAACACGCATACCGGTCAGATTATAGGTCTTGGATAACGAGTTAAACTCGATACCTACCTCTTTCGCCCCCGGAATGGAGAGGAAAGAAAGTCCTTGTTCCCCATTGAGCATCAAGTCCGAATACGCATTATCGTGCAGTACAATGATATTATGCTCCCGCGCAAAAGTGACCAACTTTTCGTAAAACGCACGGTTTGCCACCGCAGTAGTCGGGTTATTCGGATAAGATACTACGATTGCCTTGGCTCGCTCAGCAATATCTTCCGGAATATCCGCAAAATCCAGCTGCCAATTGTTTTCCGCACGCAGCGGATACAGGCCAACCGTCGCGCCGGTCATCATCGGACCGAACGAGAAAATAGGGTATCCCGGATCGGGCGCAAGAATTAAGTCATTGTGTCCAGCGAAAGCAAACCCAACATGTGCAATGCCTTCCTGTGAACCGCAGACCGCCATAATTTCATCTGCTTCCAGCGAAACATCATAACGGCGACGATACCAGTCCTGCACCGCCGCAACCAGCTCAGGCGTTTCGGTCAAAGAGTACTTGTACTGCTCCGGTTTGAGCGCAGCCTGACTCACTGCCTGCATCACGTGTGCGTCCGGCTGAAAATCGGGCGTGCCGATAGACAGATTAATCACATCTGCGCCGCCGGCAATCAGCGCTCGTTTTCTCTCATCCAGCCGGTTAAATATATTGCTTTCTGCGGTCTGACCCGCCTTGATAAACTGCATTTTTCTTATCTCCCCAATAAAAATTCCACAACCGTACGGTTAAAACGGGACGGCTGCTTCGCCGCGACAAAGTGATCCCCGTCACGGAAGATTTCCACCCGGCAATGCGGAATGCGCGCGGCCATTTCTTTGGTCTGGCTGTCGCGCACAATATCATGCTCCCCTACAATAATCAGTGTTGGCATTGTCAGCTTTTTCAGATCGTCCATAACCACACCATATGGATAGACCATTAGGCCAAACACATCGCACTTGCGCGCCGCCCGCTGACTGAATTTTCCCAATACGCGCAGCGCACCGTAAGCGGCGCAAACCGGCAGTTGGAAGTGCGGCTTCATGCCCGCAAACATTTCCACATTTGCACCGTTTAAGATCAGCTTATCGACATACGTCGGAAACATCAACGCAAACTTGATCGCCAGATTTCCGCCATCCGAAAAACCGAGAACATACGCTTTTTTGATTCCTAGTGTATCCAAAAGCGTTTTCAAATCCTGTGCCATCAGTTCAAAAGACAAGCCGCGTGTGCCGGCTTCCGAAGCGCCGTGTCCACGGCTGTCCACCGCAATTACGCGAAAAAAGCGAGTAAATTCCGGAATCTGCGCCTTCCAATAGGAGCTGTCCTCCCCATTTCCGTGCAGCAGTACCAACGGTTTGCCACGTCCTGCATCATAATAAGCAATCCGAGCGTCACCACAGCGAACAAACTCCGGCTGAAATTCATACATAGGCTACTCCATACCTTTCCTGCATTGTTCTACAAACTCTACCGGATGCTGAATGATCTGCGCGGTCTGCAAAACATCATAACCCTCGCACAATAAGCGGCGTGCGACAACCTCCATAGATTCTCCAACCTCAACCATATGCCAGTCTGGATCATACAGCCGCACTACACGCTGATGCCATTCTTGCATTTTGGGAGGATGCACCAACTCCACATCCAGAAAATCACGGAGTTTCTCTAAAAAGGCGTCAAAGTCATCCACTTCAAAATACAACTCCATATTGTTCGACTGGTGCAATATAGTGCACTTGGGAATATCAACGAGCTGATCAAAATCTTCCTGAATGGCAAACCCTCCGGAAAAGGTAACACTCTGGCCAAGATCTAGTGCAACAGTTTGGTCAAACAAATCGTGATAGAACTTTTTCGAAATTTCTATATTCCGCACTGCCAGTACAGGCAACCGATATTGGAGCATCGCGATTCCTCCGTCACAATCCGCAAGAACGACTTTTCTAAGTACCGCATTTCATCAGCAACATCATTGATTTCAATATATTTATTATTTTATCACAGTTGCCGCCAGCGGTAAAGAATAGAGCATACGCTTTGCGCCGTCGAATCCCACAAAAATACTTGGACATATCTGAAGGGAATTCGACAGTGGCTTTTACTTTTCAGCAGCAGTGTTGCTTATATCAATTGGTCAGCACTTCCAACAACTGAGAAAAATCCTGCACAATCTGTGTGGCTCCTGCGCGCTGTAATTCCTGCAACCCGCCAAAACCAAACGTCACGCCCACGCAGTCAATCAAGCATGCTTGTGCGCCCTCTACATCATGCATCCGGTCGCCTACTAACACAGCTGTGCTTTTGTCCGAAACCGACAGCAATTGCAGCGCCTGCTCCACAACCTGCGCCTTTGTGCTGATGCTGCCATCCAGCGTTGCGCCTGATATTACGCCAAAATACTGGGCAATATCAAAATGATTCAATATTTTTTCGACAAACACTTTCGGCTTTGATGATGCAATGGCCAATATCTTTCCAGCAGAATGCAACGACTCAAGCATATCCGGCACACCGTCAAACAGCAGATTCTCCTTCCAGCCGGTCACTGAAAAGCGCTCCCGGTACGCTGCCACCGCCTGCTTTGCTTCCATGTCATCAAATCCATAGCAGCGCCGAAACTCATCATACAGCGGTGGCCCGATGAAGTGCTCTAACGAAGTTAAATCCGGCTCCTCAATTCCCATTTTTGCAAGCGCATACTGCACCGATTTCGTAATCCCTTCACGCGGATCAGTCAACGTGCCATCCAAATCAAATAGTATATACTGATACATTTTTACCTCCATATGCAAAAAAAGCAGCAACCAGAGTTGCTGCTTTTTTGTGTGCGCGTCGAGTTATCTTCCCGGGCCGTCGCCAGCCAAGTATTGTCACCGTAAACGAGCTTAACTACTGTGTTCGGAATGGGAACAGGTGTACCCTCGTCACCATTGAC